>CAMZHY010000353.1 GCA_947307005.1 uncultured Planctomycetaceae bacterium | reverse complement strand
CTCGGCGTTCTGCTGAGTCGCGACCGTTCGCTCCACGAACTTCTCGGGAAACTGCTTCTCGCCGCGCGGCTCCAAGAGGGGTTGCGTCAGTCGATCTGCGAATGCGCGGACGAAGGAACGCTCGACGGGTTCAAAGTTATCCTTAAAGTTATCGACGAGAATAATCTGATTCGTTTCTCTTCCGTGAAGCGCGCCGTCGGCGTTTGGACGGGACTCGGGACTGAGGATTCGAAAGACCTTGAACGCATCTCCGCAAAGACGCTGCGGCTACTCCTTACGGGACTCGAGGACGAGAAGACGCGCAAAACATGGCTTCGCTCGAAAGACGTCATGGAACTGTACATGGCGCTGTGGACTCAGGCGGTTACGGATCAGTATAAAGCCGCCGAACTTGCGGAAAAGGCGCTCAGCGTTAAAAACTGTACGCGAAATCAGGCGCTCGCGGTCGGCGTTTTCGCGTCGGCGATTCATACGCAATCGATTCGCCATCGACTCGCGACGATCGCCGTCGCAAAATATCCGCAGGATCAGGAGATTCTTGCGCTCTTCCTGCCGTTTCTCATGACGGAACATCGTTATGAAGATTTGAAGAGCTACGAGGAAAAGGGAACTCACGGCTCCGTTTTGCGTTATTTTGACGACGAGTCGGCGGCGCGCGACCTGCTGACGTTCCTCTTTGAACATTTTGACCGGCTTAAATCGGCGAAAATCAAAGAGAAGACCTTCTCCGGCTGCGTTTTTCCATGGCTTGACGTCGAACTGACTCAGGGCGATCTGGCGGTCAAGATCGCCTACCTCGCCATCCTCCTCGACGACGAAGAAGCGCAGGACCGCGCGATCAAAATGATTCCGCTCATTTCCGCCGACGGGTACGATCGCAGGGGCGTCGCGATTTCTCTGTTGTCGCATCCGAAGCGCCTTTCGCAATTTCGAGGGCTCTACGACGCGCTGGTCGACAGGGAGTCTCTCACGCGAGGCGCCGCTTTCGAGATTGCGAGCAAACTCTCGCCGTCCGAACTGGATTTTTCGGAATTTGAAAAGGCGCTGCGCCTTAAGACGGAAGATATCCGCGTCAATTGCGTCTCGCTTCTTATGAGGCAAGACGACGCGGGACTGCTCGCGTCGGTCGGACGACTGCTCGAAGACTCCCTTGAAACGCGGCGGCGCGGCGCGTACGACCTTATTATCCGGATTGCCGCCGACGAGAAACGTCAGGGATTGAAGGACCCCTGCGCGGAACTGCTCGTCGCGCGCGAGCCGAAGGACGCGCAGGAACGTCTCGCGTGGGACGCCGCGCTCCGCGCCGTCGCGCCGGAGAAAGAAAAGACCGAGAAACGCTCGCCCCTATTCGACGAGTCCGACGCGTACGCGCCCGATATTTCCTCCATCGCGAACGATCCGCGCTGCCTCGAAACGTTCGCGCGATTCTACCCGGATTCCGAACTTCCGAAGAATCCGACGATTACCGGCGAGGAACTCGCCGAGCGCCGTGAAAACAAGACGGACGACGTCTGCGCGTCCTGTCTGCAAGCGCGAAAGGACGCGCTGGCGCTCGACAATCTGATCAAAAAGCATAAAGACGATTCCATCGGCGATTGGTTCGGCGAAGAGGAAACGCTCGGACACGGTCATGTTGGCGTTCGACGTTTCTATGTCGAGGAAAAACGCCCGTTTCCTCTCGCGGAACTTTGGGAAGAATGGTACGCTAAACTCGGTTCGCCGGAACGTCTTGCGCGCGTGATCGCGCTGCTCTATGCGGACGCCTCGTCGCTCGACGTCCGAATCGACTATCTTCTTGGAAGCGGCTTCTCGAATCCGCAAAGGCACGCGTTTAAGGACGTCATGAAACGCGTTTGCGGCTATCTTTGGGGAGAGCATAGCGACGGCAAAACGCGCTTCGCGTCGTCGCTCGCCGTCGCCGATTGGTTTGTCCGCTCGCTTCCCGAGAACGACGCGATCTGGGATTCGGGATCCTTTGTTTTCGCCCGTTCAACCAACGTTTACGTCCATTGCTTGACGTGTCATCCCCAGATTTTCTGGCTCCTTCTCGGACTGATCGACTGCTCCGCCGAAGATTCGGATCGCGCCTTCGTCGCTCGCGTTGCGATCTACAAGCATTTCGAAAACATCTGCAAGAAGGCGTGGCAAATTACTCCTGAACGCGAAGAAGAAAAATATTCGAACGTGGAGCCGAGTTGCATTATCGATCCAGAACGGAATAATATCTCCAACGAAGTCGTTACCGAATCGGCGACGTCGAAGAAACTCGATCCCGGTTTCAGAGCCTATCTTCTCGCCGCGACGCGCGGGATCGTTTCGGAGCGCGCGCTTGCGGAATACGCGTTCCGAAACGACAGGAGCGAAGCGGCGTTTTTTACTTCAAGAATCTCGCTTTTCGAACGGCGGCGTCAGGGGCGAATTCAAAAGAGCGACGTTCGCGGAGACGTCGCTTCTTGCTACGAGTGGAGCCTCGACCAAGTCGAATGTCTTCTCGGCAAGAAGGAGAATTTTACGCCAAAAGACGAGGCGGCTCTGAAGTTTGTCGACGAGTTCTACTCAAAGCTTGAGAACGTGATTGTCGAGAGCGAACTCTCGCGCGGCGACGCCGACGGGAAATGGTCCTACGCGGTTACGAACCTCTCGTATTGCAGCGGAGTAAAACGTCTTGGCGTGTTTCTGGGAGCGCTTGGTTCAGAACCCCTTCGCTGGCGCAGTTGGCACGGTCGCAGTCGCCGGAGCAATTTGCTCTACATGGTCAAAATGTGCGTTCCCGCGTCTGAAGACGACGCGGCGGCGTTTGCGGCGATCGTCAAACGCTATAATCTCTCGGAAAAAAGGCTCGTCGAGCTCGCGATGTTCAACCCGTCGTGGATTCGTTTCGTCGCGGAATACCTAAAGGCGCCGGGATTCGAGTCGGCGGCGTATTACTTTATCGCGCACGTCTGCGACGAATTAGACGAATCGACGACGGCGATTATCTCGCATTACGCGACGCTTTCGACGGAAGAACTGCAGTCGGGCGCGTTTGACGCGGCGTGGTTCCGCTCGACGTACGAGCAGGTCGGCGAGAAATGGTTCGCGGCGCTCTACGACGCGGCGAAGTATATCGCGGACGGCGCGCGTCACAGTCGCGCTCGCAAATACGCGGACGCGGCGAACGGCAAGCTCGACCTCGACGCGACCGAGGCGCAGATTCGCGAGAAACGCAACAAGGACCTGCTCGCCGCCTACGCCGTCGCGCCGGTCAAAGACGAGTCCGACGCGGCGCGTCGCTTCGCGTTTATCCAAGAGTTCGCCAAAGGCGCCAAGAACTTCGGGCCGCAACGCGCCGCAAGCGAACGGCTCGCGGCGGAACTCGCGCTGACCAACCTCGCGACAAACACCGGCGACAAGGACGTCGCGCGTCTTACGCTCCGTATGGAGGCG
Source organism: uncultured Planctomycetaceae bacterium (assembly GCA_947307005.1). Classification (GTDB taxonomy): domain Bacteria; phylum Planctomycetota; class Planctomycetia; order Pirellulales; family Thermoguttaceae; genus RUG369. The sequence goes on along the minus strand of CAMZHY010000353.1, from coordinate 1,020 downwards.
CATTTCGCCGAGAACACGGCGCCCTTCTTCAGTCCGCAGACCGTCGCCGACCTTGAAGTTCGGCTCAAGCCCGCGCCTTCCGGCGGCGTCGCAATCGTCTGCTCAAAGGACGGGAAAGACCTCAAGTCCGTTCCGACGAGAATCAATAAAGACCCGTATATCGTTCAGCTAAAAGAAGCGAAGACGGAACTCAACGACCAGTATTCGCGAACGCGACTTTTCCTCGAGACCGCGATGACGGAAGAGTCCGCGCTGACCGCCCAAGAGTTGCGCGGACTTCTCGACAATCCGAACCTTCGTCCGCTCGCGGAGAATCTGATTTTCCAATCGGGCGCGCGCTTCGGAACCGCCTGCGACGACGGGCTCAAAGGTTGCGACGACAAAATCGTCCCGTGGAAGTCGATCAAAGAGATTACGGTCGCGCACCCGTTCCGCATGTTCGAGGCGAAGACGTGGGGCGACTGGCGTCGCCGTATTTTCGAGACGAAGACGAAGCAGCCGTTCAAGCAGGCGTTCCGCGAACTGTATCTCAAGACGGAGGAGGAGCTCGAACGTAGCGAAACGGCGCGGTACGCGGGTCATCAGATTCAGCCGAGAAAGGCCGCCGCGCTGCTCAAGAAGCGCGGATGGGTCGCCGACTGGTACGACGGACTCTGCAAATACGACCGCCAGCATAAGATATGGGCGTCGCTTGAAGCCGAGGTCGACTGGTTCACCCCGGCGGACGTCGAGGCGCCGACGCTCGACGGCGTCGCGTTCTACGGCGTCGACAAGATCAAAGACGTCCCGGACGTTCTCTTCTCCGAGATTATGCGCGACGTCGATCTGGCGGTCAGCGTCGCGCACGCGGGCGGGGTCGATCCCGAGGCGAGCCATTCGACGATGGAGATGCGCGCCGAACTGCTGCGGCTGACGCTTCCGATGTTCGGACTCTCAAACGTCAAGGTCGAGGAACGCCACGCGCTCGTCGAAGGGAAGCTCTCGAGTTATCTCGTCCATCTAGGGAGCGGCGTCGTTCAC
>CAMZHY010000352.1 GCA_947307005.1 uncultured Planctomycetaceae bacterium | reverse complement strand
CACGGGAGCCGCCCTCCTGAGAAGGCGGCTCGGAAAGACTAAAAAGGTCCTCAACAGTCGTATGAAGGACTCTAGCAAGTCGCAACGCAACGTCGACGGACGGAGTCAAATCGCCGGATTCCAATGCGCAAAGAAGTTGTTGGGGCGCGTCGGCGCGCATCGCAAGTTCATCTAGCGTCAATGAAGCCGCTTCACGGAATTTTTGAACGCAATTGAACATAAGCGTATCTCGCCTCTGACGAAAACCGAAAACAACTGAACAGTTACTTCGCAATTTATCTAAATTGCGCATCTGCGCATCCATTGTACTTGATATCCGCCAAATGTCGAGAATTAATCAAACTTCTTGAATCGCTATCCTTTTTGAAGTTAGTCTATTCCAGACGAGGCTCGAGAAGTTCCGTCGTTCGGTTGACGAAGAGTCGTAACCAAAAACGTCGCCGCGTCGCAAATTACAGGAAGCCAATTTGAAAAGCCTCGCTTCTTGAAACGTTCGAAGAGTTTCTGGGCGCGCTCCGCGTCTCTCAAGGCGTCGGAAGTCTCGCCCAGAAGCTTTTGCCGCCAAGCCCTGAGCGTTAAAAGCTCGGCGTAAAGAGTCCGAATCTCAAAGCGACGTTCCTTGATGAGCAAGTCGAAAAGCTGGAACGCAGAAACGAGCGCCGTTTGGCAACGAACGGCGGCGCGACGACGATCTAGACGCAAAACACAAAACGCTTCAATCTTCAGTAGCTCGATGTGGATTTTTCGAAAGTCCGATTGATCGTCTCCTCCTTGAATCGACGCGTTAGGAGAAAAAAAACGTTTCCGCAAACGGCGCGCACACCGGTAAGCTTCAGACCATTCTTGCTTTACGCAAGAAAACCTTACCCAGTTGAACTCGAATTCAAGTTCATATTTACTCTGCTGAAGGCAGGTTTTTCGTAGTTTAGCGCCAAGAGCTTTAACGCTGCGCTTCACACGATCAAAACCTGTTTCGTTTACCTTGGCAAACTCCTTAAGCTCAGTTGCAATAAAGAATATTCCGCCTATCTGGAACGCTTCGTCGGATATGCGCGGACACTCTCCTGCGTTCTTTTCAAAGAAGGGAAAGGAAGTCAAAGCGTTGCGACGTTTTTGTTCCATGAATTCCCTAAACTCGGGGCGTGTCTGAACGACGTCAATCGATTCGGCGAGAGCTTCAGAATTAATCGGAGCGGACGCGTAAAAAATACTGTTCGCTAGACGCGACATATCCATCCGCAAAAGCGCGTTTTGAATCTGTCGATTCTCATCAGGTTGAACACGTTCTTTGGCAAAACGGCTATTCAAGAACAAACGACACAGGGTCGATACGAATTTCTCTCCCTTGGTTGCGCGCGCAATGAGTCCGTTTTCAAGGTCAAACGCGACAGAATCAGTTAAATAGACGCTGAAAAAGACGCCTTTTGAGGAATTGTCGGAATCAAGGAAAAGCGTTTCAAGAATGAGCCAAGCCTTATCAAAGAACGATTTTGCAAGAAAAAAGCAACGTCTTTCCTTGGCGTAATAAATACCGGCGATAACGAAACATCGCCATGCCGCTTGCAAGAGAGCTAGAGAATCGGGACGTTGTAAACTGGAACGCTCTTTTAACTTTGAAAAAACTACTTCAAACGCCTCTTCAAACGAAAGTATAAACTTACGAGCAACCTTCAGACCTCTATATTCTTTCTTGAAAAAGAGCTCGCATAAAACGTTTGCCGTCCTAATAAAAAAGGCGACATGTCGCTCATAAGCAAGTTCAGATATCGCGCAATCGTCAAGCGCCCTAAAAAGATAAGAGAGTTCTTTCGCAACGTCTCCCTCTTCGTTCGCCTTGAGCGCTAATTTCATGAAAAAATCGCAAAAAGAAAAACCGTCCCTTATCGCCATCCAAAGCGCCGCAAGAGGAAAACTGTTAGTAGAGAGATCGACAAGACGCTCGTGCAATTCAATTGCAAACTCTTCATTCCGAAGGACGTCGATTGCGAATTCCGCCAAACTCTCGCAAAAATCAATTGTAAGCGCTTGAAGGTTCAGATTGTCGAGCGATTCTCTTTCAAACGCATTCAGTTCGCCTCGGATTTCTTCTTTTAATTTCTCCGTCTCTCCCCAAGCGTCGCGCCAAACAAAAAGGAGTTTGAAAAGGCTCTTGTATTGGCTAAAGCACGAGAAATCGCGAAGTACGGTTTTGCGTCCAAGAATTCGAGCGGCGTCTATTGACCTGTCAAAAAAACGCTTTTGACGATCGTCTGCGCGACGATAGTCGTCAGGCGCGACAACCTCTATCGACGATCCGTCGGTTCCCTTATCTACTTCTTCAGGATCAGACGCGTCGGCTTCTTCCTCCGAAAACTTTTTAAGCCAGATCAAACTGCCATACGCGTCGCGCCAACTAGCAAAAGACGGGTCGTTTGAAACCAAAGACGACTCTTTTCCGAAGGAAAAACGTTCAAACGCAATAAGAAAAGTTTGCCAAAAGAGAAAAACCGCGTTCCAAAACACAGAGTCTAGAACAGAAGCAATCCTTGCGCTGAACAGTTTTTGCAAACCGCTCGAAGAACCGGGACGTTCCTCGAAATCGTCAGATTCGTCAGTTTCCGCCAACGAAACGCTTTCGACTCGAATAAGAGTCGAAAGCGAAGAATCTTTCCTAACCGCCGCTAGATCGACGGCGTCCTTTATATAGCAAATCTCTGTAAGCGCAAGTCTCGCCTCGCCGTAACTCCAGTATAGGTCGCTAAGGCGACAAGCGATATGCCCTAGTAGCTTGATTTCAGAGAAATCGCCTTCTTCCCTCGTCTGCCTGTCAATGAGACGCAAGCACATTTGAAAATCGCGCCACAAAAGAAAATCTCGGGGGCGCTTGATTAACGTATTAAAAACAAAGGTTTTTCGCGCAGTAACAAATTCGCTAAAAGAAGGAAGACCTAGGGATTGCGTCGTTTCTTCGACACGTTCCGAAATAGAACCGTATGCGCCGTCAAAAATGGCGTCCTCTCTACTTGAAACCTCTTCAGAAATAAACTGACGACAACTATCGTTCCATTGAAGAGAATCAAGAAACTGAATGCGAGACTCAAAAAGAACGATGTTCGCGGCGATGAAATCACGTTCAATCTGGCGTCTTACTTCCTCTTCTGGATTTAACCTCAGAATTTTAGCTCGGACACTTTTAATATATCGCAACCAAAAACGAAACAACCTAAAAAAGTGCGACGGCGTATCGTCTTCCGCAGCAAAACGCATCGCAATGGGGACAATTTCTTTCAGTTCGCGCAAAACCGTTAAATTACCGTGTTTCAGGGCTCCGCCCACGGTGTAAAGCGACTTTTTAATAAGCGTAATCGCTTTATCGCGGTCGCCGTTGCGCCAAGTCATGCACGCGTAACGACGAAGAAACTCGAAATAACATTCGGTCGTCTCGTAGTTCTCGCCGACAAGCGCAGACAACTCCGTATTCTGAAAAAGTTCGCCAATGCGTTGAAGATCGGCAAACGCTGACTTCGGATTATTTCGCGCAGCAAAAGAAAAGACGCTGCGCAACATCAAATTTTTTACCAGAACGAAACAAAATCGGGTTGAATTCTCATTATCCTTCTCGACTATTCTGGTCATGGCGTCGACGGCGACGTCGATCCATCTTTCAGCCTTCGAAGACTCCCCTCTTAAATGATTGATTCGATGTAGATTAAGCGCGGTATCGGAAACAACGGTCGCAATGGAAGGTAATTTCTCAGGCGCAACAAGGGAGAGAAACGTTCTAAAATGTTTTTCGTAACGCTCCAGCATCTCCCATTTTTCATCTTTCGCCGCCATATTAAAAGCAAGAGCGAAAAAACAGACAAACGCTTGCTCCGAGTTTACAGCTTCGTTCTTCGCCAAGGTTTTATTGAACCAACGCAATCCGTCAAGAAAGTCTTTTAACGCTGAATGGAGATCACGCCGCGCGAAATAAAGGGACGCGCGCATTGAATAAACGTCGACAAGCGCCTTTCTTACGCGTGAGACGCGTTTGCGATTTTTATTCTTTCGAAGTTCTTGAATTCCCTGAAGAAGCGCTTTTTCCGCCTTCTTCAAAGATTGAATCGCGCTATGGAAATCGCCTGTTCGACTGTAGAATCCGGTCTCGCTAAGAAGAGCGCGCGTAAACGTTAGAAGATTTTTTAAGCGGTTTTCACGCCAGATCTTCTGAATTTTTCGACGATAATCAATCGCCGCAGACCTCGCCTCTGAAATCGATCCAATAGACGTTAAGAGACTAACGAGCATCTCGTTCACACTAGACGACTTCGCGAGAAACGAAGGAACCGTCCTGAACGAAAAGAAAATATCTACCGCAGCGCGGTACGACTTAATCGCTGTCTTGACGTCGCCAGACGCCTCGCAAGCCTTTCCGTACGCGGTCATAAGAAAGGGAATGTCTGGCAACGTCTCGACGTCTTCGCCAAAT
>CAMZHY010000351.1 GCA_947307005.1 uncultured Planctomycetaceae bacterium | reverse complement strand
AAGAAATACGAAAAAAACAATGATAAAACAAGCGATGGACGAAACGTAGCTAATCCACATCAGATTATGCCATCTACGCAACCTTTTATTAAGCGCGTCGGCAGTTTCATAGGAAAGCGACTCAATTGGTCCGACTGCGGGAGCGACCGCAGGGGCGTTCACAGGGTAGGCGTTCATTGGCGTCCCGCCGCGTCCCGCGTTGTAGGCGTTCATAAAGACGGGCTCGTTACGCATCGGTCGCGAATTTTCGCCGTTGCGCCAAACGAGAGAGTCGAAATTCGCCCGGCCCTGCTCCACGAACGCGAGAATATCGGAGACGCCGTAGGGTCCGTAGCCCGTTCGCCCGTCGGGACTGTAGTACCACTCTTTCTTCTCAACGGGCGCGACGTTTTGCGCTCGAAATTCGGGAATTTCAGAAATCGGCCGCGCCTGCTCGCCGTCTCGCCACGCGCTCGCGGTCGGCAGGATCTGTCCCGTTTGCAGCGCGCGAAGAATCTCGTTTTGCGTCATCGGCCCATACTGAGTGACGCCGTCGTTCGTCACATACCAGACTCTCGCGTCCGACGCGTCCATTCCCGCGCCGTTAAAAGGCGCCGCCGACGGAAGTCCGACGTTTAACGCTTGACGCAATTCCGAAACCTCGCCGAGAGGTCGCCAGTCGAGACGGTTGGCGGAGACCTCCGATTCGCGGGTCAGTTTGCCGTCGGCGACCATTTGAACGATTCTTTCCGCTTCGATCGGACCAAACGGCCTTCCCACGACTTTAACGTAATACTTCGCCATAATTCTTAAATCCTATCGATATTGTCCGAACCGTCGCGACCGTCGGGCCGAGCGCCGTCGTCCGCGTCTGAAATTTCCGAACCGTTAAAAAGCCGATCAAGGCGAGCGCGAGCGTCCGCGCGCTCCTCCGGCGTCGCGTTGCGTTCCGCAAACATGCGGACGTCGTTCGCATAGTCGACAATTCGCGCCATACGCCATATCAGCGCCATGCGCGCCCCGATCGCGACGAGCGCCGTCGCCTGCGCGGCGATAAGGAACGACGCCGGGCCGTAACCGATGAAAAAGAGGAACAGTCCCTGTCCTAAAAGGATCAGCGATAAAGAGCTATACGCGTGAGTCGCGTTCTCGAACGCCTTCCAAAGGCTCTCGTCGACGCCATGCGCGTCGAGCAGTTCGACAAACGCGAAAACGACAATCACGGCGAACGCGAGGAGCGCCGCGACGCGCGTCCCCCACGCGACCCAAGCGAGTCCCGTCGGCGCGCGATATTGACGCCGGTTGCCGTCGAGACGGTCGATCGTCGCGATTCCGGCGTTCGCGCCGCCGAGAAACGCGATGAAAAACCAGTATAGCTCGTAGCCGGGAACGAGATTCAAAAGCGCGACGCGGCGCGGCGAGACCGTCGAAACGTCCGCGTCGAGGGAACGCCAATAGCGGTAGAGGAACGCGGACCCGAAAAGCTTGGCGACGAGAAACGAAACCCAAACGCAGACGGAGTATGACTCCGCATTCTCGAAGAGAATCGGTCCGGCGGCGGATTCAATAAAGAGCGCCGCCGTCGCGCACGCGTTGGCGATCAGCCATACGCGAACCAGACGCCGCCTGGCGTCGAGCGCGCGAAACGCGTTCGATTCCTCCGCGAGATTCGCGGGAATCTCCAGAACGTCGGAGAAATCCTCTTCCGGCTCGTCGTCGAACGATTCGCTCCGCGTCGTCGTCGTCTTCTCGCTTAAACTCATTCCTTCGCCTTTGATTTTTCGACGCGAGCGTAAACCGGCGTCCAGCGATAACTCGCCCAGTCCTTCGACGAGTTGAAGGAGGCGCCGTCCGCCGTCATGGTTCCGATTTCCTCCGCCGTCGCGTCCTTGCCGCGAGCGACCCAAAGCGTCGCGCCCTCTTCGACCGATTTGCCGGTTCCGAGAACGAGCGTCGCCGCGGAGTTGACTTCGTCAAGATAGCCGATCCACTGATATTCGCAAGCAAACGAGCGCTCTCCTTCGTCAAAGGCGGTCTTCGTCGCCGCGAGCGCTTTCGTAAGGTCGGGCGCGCCGCGAAGCGCCTTCTTGGCTTCCTCGCGCTGTTCAAGGAGTTCCTTGCCCGGCTGACACGCGTTGATCTCAAAATCAAACTCGGAATCATGACGCGTCTTGTCAAGCCACGAGGTCAGTTCCTCGAAACCGGGGTAAGACTTCGCGGAGTCGACGACGGCGGCGAGAAGTTGGAGTTTAACGACGGGATCGAGCGTCTTTTCCGGCGCGACGTCGAGCGCGCTCAGCGCCTTTTCGACGACGTCAAACCAATCTTCCGGCGACGGGTCTTTCGCAAGTTTCGTCGCCGCAAAATCCGCAATCAAGTACTGAACGGACTCCGAGGACGCGTCAAAGGCGGAATCGTCGAATCGATCCGCCGCAAAATCGCGCGTCTTGTTTTCTTCGAGATCAGAAACATATTTCAGCTTGGAACGTCCTTCTTTGGGGTCGGACGTCAAGTAGTAGTATCCGTCGTCCTTCGAATCGTAAAGAACCCACGTCGGCGTTTCGTACTTTTCGAGGGAACTGGCGAGCGTCTTGGCGGCGTTCGAATACCCTCCGCGCTTGGCGAACTCGCCGAGCGCGGCGCGCGCCGTTTTGTACGACTCCAATTCGGGCGCGAAGGAGAGCGCGGACGATTGCAGCGCCTTCTCGGCGGCGCCGGACGCGGCGAGAGTTCGCGCCGTGTCGTTGACAGACCCCCAAGACGCGGCGAACTTGTTCCACGCGGCCGCGTCGGCGACGCGCCCGACGTCTTCGACCGCGGCGTCGAGCGCGACGTTCATCGCGTCTTCCGTCGCGGACGCGACGTCTTCGCCGCCGCTTGCGCTCAGATCGCCCGTTTCCGCGCGGATCGCCTTGAGCGTTTTCTCATACTCCGCCGCGTTTCCGATCGCCTTGGCGAGCGCGGCCCCGTGTTTTTCGAGCGCGGCGCGCACTTTAAATCGCCGCTCGGAGCCTTCGACCGCCGCTTCGAGCGCCTCGCGCGCGGCGAGAAGGGGGCGCGAAATCTCGGCAAACTGTTCCTGCGATTTAAGCTCTTCGACGCCGGCGCGAAGCTCCGCGAGCTTCTTTTTCGCCTCCGGAATGGTCAGCGCGACGTTTTCTTCGAATTCGCGCTCTTTCGCGGCAAGTTCGTCGACGAGTTCGGAATATCGGTCGGCGCCCGCGACGTTCTTCTCATGCGCGAGGTTGGCGTCCTCGCGATAGAGCTGCGCGTATTCGAAATGTTCCTTCTCCGCGTCGTTATAAAGGAGCTTCTTAAGGTTCTCGATGGACGCGGGAACGGCGCGTCCCGCCTCGTGCGCCTCTTTGATCGAGTCGACTAAGTCTTCGATATCGCGCAGCCGTTTCTTTTCCGCGGTCTGCAAACTGTTGAAGCGTTCGACGGCGGCGGAATATTCGGGGAAATCGACGAGTTTGGGCTTTTCTTCCGCATACTTGTCGACGAGCGCGGCGGCGGCGGAAAGCGCGGCGGCGGCGTCGGGAGAATGTTTTTCAAACGCGTCGAGCTGTTTCCCAATCGCCTCGGCGGCGGTCTTGGCGAGCTTGACGTTGCGGCTATGGACGACGGAAAGCGCGGCGAGCGTCGCGAAAAACGCGACGGCGACGACAGTAAACGAGACCGCGAGCAAGCGTCGGCGGCGCGACTGCGTAGTGAGCGAATCGACGTGTTTCACGTAATCCTTTTCCACGTCGGGGGGAAGCGACGTTCCGGCGTTGTTCGACGCGATCGACGCCGCTTCGTAAAGATCGTGGAGCTTGTTCTCGTCGGACGACGAACGAACGAGCGCGGAACGGAGCGCGCTGACCTTGCGACGCGCGTCTTCGCGAAGCTCTTCGGCGCGCTCGATTCTCAGCGCCTGATCGACGAGCGCCGCGAGGCGTTCCGTTTCTTCCTTCGTCACGTACGGCGCGGCGTGCTGGAACTCGCCCGCGCGATATTCCGCGAGCAGTCCAAGCGTCGCGCCGACGTCCTGACCCTCCGCGGCGCTTTCCCACCGCGCGATCAAATCGCGCAGATTCGCAAGTTCATGACGGCTCTGGTAGAAGTCGAACCATTTTCGATACTGATCGAGCGTCTCGCGAGGAACGGGAGTATGGCGTCGCGGATCGCGAAATTCGGCGACCAGCGCGTTGAAATCGATCGAAAAGACGTTCTTTTCGTTCAATCCCCTCGCGGCGTCGGCGAGTTCTTCGGAGCGTTTTCGCTCCAAACGTTCGATCTGGCGCGTGAGGAAATCGCGAGCGCCGAGTTTTTCCTCAAGGTAATAAAGGGTCTCCAGTTGCAAACGAGACGGCGCGTTTTCCATCGCCTGACGGCGTCGTTTCGCGAAGACGTCGCGGAGCGGAGCGAACTCCTGCTGGAACGCGGCGAGTCGATCGCGGGCGGCGGGCTCCGGCGCGGGCGCGATGATGGTG
>CAMZHY010000350.1 GCA_947307005.1 uncultured Planctomycetaceae bacterium | reverse complement strand
CACGCTCGGAATCAGGATCGCAAAGATAAAGGATGACGACGCGATCGTCGGCCAAGTACGCGCTGATATGGTCGGCGGATCGACCTCCGCAACCAACAATCATTACGCCAAGTTTTTCATTGGGAGAAACCTTTTCTTCCTGATTTCCATCTTGGTTTTCCTGTTCCTCCTGCGCTCTTACAGTCTCAGGGAGCCAGAGACCGTAAGATGCGGCAAGAGCGGCGGCAGAAAAAAGAGAATCCTCGATAAAGCTACGTCTTGTGCAAGCGCTCATAAATTACCTCGATAAAAACGAACGTCCATTCTGGAGTGGCTCCAAAACTCTCGGGTCTTACGCAAAACGATCAAAGAAAAGTCGTCTAACGTCAGACGCGCATAATCCACGGGCTAAATTCTAACGGCTCTGAAAAGCAAAATCAAGTTAAAGGAGAAGCTAAAAAGAATATTCGCATGAAACAGTGAAAAATCGCCTCTCGCCACGTTTCTCCTCTACCCGCTTCATTCGCTAAGAAGGCGGATTATAATCTAAGGCGATAGCGTTTTTGATCGTTTTTCCAGATATTATTCCCATCAATCATATGATAGACTTCCAAACGCCGCCCTGGTTGTACAACGAATTCCAAACAAACGGAGTCGACTACGCAGATGCTAACGTTGCTCGAAACTTTGAAAGTCGTCATCAGCGTTTTAGAAATTTCACTGAAGAATTCGAACGGGTTTGCAAACGAACAGGATTAGGTCCAGACGACGTTGTCCTTGATCTCGGGTGTGGTTCCGGCGCGTTCGTGATCCCAGCGGCAAAGCGTTGTCGCGAGGTTCATGGCGCGGATGTTTCGCGAAGTATGCTTGCTCTTTTACAAGAGAAACTCGAAGCCCAAGAAATCGAAAACGCGTCGCTCTACAACGCGGGTTTTCTCACGTTCTGGGATATCAAAGAGCGTCCGAAACAATTTGATTTTATCCTTTCCTCAATTGCGTTGCACCATTTGCCGGACTTTTGGAAAGCCGTCGCGCTCCAGCAAGTCGCCGACGCGCTCAAACCAGGAGGAGTCTTCTACCTCTTCGACGTTGTCTTCACCTTCCCTGTCGCCCAATGGCGTAGCGGCGTGCAACACGTTCTTGACGAGATGGAAACGGCGGCAGGTCATGAAGCGACAAAACACGTTTCCTCCGAATTTAGTTCCTTCTCATGGTACCTGGAAGAAGTATTTGAACGAGTCGGTTTAAAAGTTGAACAAGTTTTCGACGATTCCGACTTCTTACGCGCATATGTTTGTCGCAAGACCATGAAAAACAAGGCTCTCGCTTTAACCGTTGCCGAGTCGCGAAAACTCGACGACGAGGCGACGCGGCGTCTAAAGATTCCTACCATGCTACTTATGGAAAACGCGGCGCGATCTCTCGCCGACGTCTTTCTCTCACGCGCACCCAAATTCAACTCTGGTAAGACGCCGCGCCGCGTTTTAATCTGTTGCGGCAAGGGTAACAACGGCGGCGACGGGCTCGCGCTTTTTCGTCGTCTTGAAATCCTTGGAATTGACTGCCGAGTCGCTACGGCCGCGCCGTTCGACGTCTATAAGGGCGACGCGCTTATTAATCTGAAAATCGTCCAAGCGACGACCAAGAACTCGCCTGAAAAGCTCTTTTATTTTGACGGTTCCGACGACGCTCAGCGTCGCCTTGCAAATGAAATGGATCAGGCGGACTGGATTGTCGACGCGCTTCTTGGAACGGGAGCCTTCGGAACGCTTCGATCTCCCTACGATCAATTTGTTTCCGCTATCAACGCTAGCGGTAAGCCGACGTTTGCCGTCGACGTCCCTAGCGGGCTTAACGCAGACGACGGGAGCATCTCAACCGACGCTGTTAAAGCGGCAATTACCGTAACGCTGGCTGCCGTTAAGGTTGGTCTTCTCGCCGATCGGAGTAAACCGTACGTCGGCGAACTTCACGTCGGCGATATAGGGGCGCCGATTGATATCCTTCTCGATAAGTAACCTTTCGCGCCGTCTTTACATCGCCATGCGTCTGGATCGCTCAATGACGGAATCTCGACGTCCTTTATCGAAACGTCTCGTAACAAGACGGAACGTTCTTAAAGCGTTCGTCGGCTCTGGGATAATCTTCTGCGAACGCAACGTTTTTTCAGAAGATATAATTGGCGCCGACGTCGTTCCGGGTATTTCCGAAGAGTTGCTTAAAAGCGCGGACGCGCTTGCCGCGCGTCAAAATGAAGATGGGTCCTTCGGTTCAAGCTCTGAACTTTTTGGTCGCGATCCGGCTGTCGCTGCGCTTTGCGGACTATCGTTTTTAGCGTTAGGAAGTCTCCCCGGACGAGGACGATATGGTAGGGAGCTTAACAGAATCATCGATTTCATCTTATCGCGCTCTTTCAAAACGAGCGGAAAAACGATTCCCGGCGCTTTTGAATCCCACGCCCCCTCTTTCGAAATCGAAAAGGCGACTCTCGACTATCTCCACGAAAACAACCTCTCTCTTGAAGACCTCGACGGTTTGATCGCCGACCTTTCTGAAAAAGGTCGTAAGCCCGTCTACGGACATGGATTTGCAACCCTCTTTCTCTCAGAAGTTTCAGGCGCGACTGACCGTCCTGAGATTCGTCAAGCCGCGCGTTCGGCAGTTAATCTCATCGCAAGGATTCAAAACAGCGACGGAGGGTGGCGTTATGAGCCTAAACGAACTTCAGTCGCGGATATTTCCGTTACAACGTGTCAACTTTCAGCGCTTAGGTCGGCTCGCAACGCAGGTTTTCACATCCCAGAGGAAACAATAGTAGCTGCGGAGAGATTTATTCTCTCTCTTCAGAATCAGGACGGCGGTTTTCGATACATGAAAACTGAAGGGCCTAGCGGTTATGGTCGAACCGCCGCCGCTATGCACGCTCTGCAGGCGAGCGGAGTCGACGCGTCGGAACACTTAGAACGCGCTTTCGATTATCTTGGGCAAATCTATCCTCTCGTTGGAAGCAAGACCTCAAACGCGGAAAAAATAGAATACTGGTCTTACAGCCAGTTTTACGCAGCCCTATCTTATTGGCGCGCGGCGGTAGATAAGAAAACGCAAGAACGCAACCGTCTTTTTTTCCGCCGTCTTACGAAAGACGCCCTTGAGCGACGCGATTCCGACGGACTTTGGCGTTCATCTATTTCCTCAGAAGTAGAAACAGCGTTCATCCTCTGCGCATTATTAGTTCCTAACGAAAGAATTCCGCTCTTTTTACGATAGATTTGTCGCAGTCGTTTCACCATAATCGACAACAAAAGGGCGCCTCGATAGCAAAATCACGTTGCGTTCGAAGCGCCTTTTTTCGGCTCTGTTTGACTTTGGACGGAACAGAAGGAACAGGTCATTCCCACTCCACAAAATCGATTCCAAGCATCTCGCCGCTGGAATTCGCATTTTTTCCTACGAGTTTCATCATAAGAACGCCGTTCTCGTCCGTCGTTTCACTGACAGGCAGTTTGACCGTTCGATGAACCACCGCGTCTGCGTTGAAGAAGTCGATCGGTTCGCCAATTGCCTCGCCGTTCCAAAAGAACTGCGCGACTCCATAGTCGACGGCGCAAGTCGCCCCGAGAACAATTGTTCTCTTTCCGATAGGGACATTCGGGACTTTGAAGGAGACAGAATCTCCAATCTTCCCATCGCGCCACCATATTTGCCTTGAATCACGCCAAACGTTCCCATTCTTTTCAAAGGCGTTCATTTTTTGAATTGTCACGCTTCCCAGCGTTGTTTTATCGCTAAGTTCGCATGTTGAGAGTCTTAAAGATAGTTGATGGTTATATCGAACGGGTTCTCGCGCCTCTTCTTCTAATTCTTCCCTACAAGGTCCAGACACTCCAAGTCTAGCTCCTGGAAGACCATACCAAAACGTTGTCACTGCATAATCGACAACAACGTCGCTCCAGTGCCAAATCTCCATATCGAATTTTAGCGATTTCTCAAAGGGAACGCCGTCAAGAACGCGAAAACGCAAATTCGTCGTAGAGCCGAAATTACCGGGGCCTTCGCAACGCGGTTGGGCATGGAACGGAGATTCAAAGAAAAGCGGCGTGCACCAAGCGTATCCATAGTAATCTTCAGTTCCCGTGCCGAAGTGTGAAGGAAAAGTTTCACCGTCTACGTAAATCTTCTCGTCTCCTTCGCCCCACCATGCTTCAACAGGATTAACGACGGAAAGCACGTCGCCGACATACACGCCCTTACCCAGAATCGAAACATAGTTCCAATCTTCCGTCCCGGCGCCGCCAAGAGTTTGAATTCCACGTTCTTGTCGCCAGTTAGCATGGAAGTACATCGTATCGTCCGTCCAAGGGGTCTTTTCATAGAAAACTCGGTAATCGATGTCGACGTCTTGATCGCCATAATTGATGAAGGACACCTTGGCTTCCTTCTTAAAAGGCATTCTCCAGAACGCTTTCATAACCCCGT
>CAMZHY010000349.1 GCA_947307005.1 uncultured Planctomycetaceae bacterium | reverse complement strand
CTTGCGATTGCCCCAGATGATCGTGTGTCCCGTAGTCTGAAGTCCTTTGCTTTCGCAGAACGCGACGACGGGATCGGGCGCCGGTCGCCGCCAATGCGGCTGTTTTTTCGGCTCTTCGACGCTGTTCCAGAACGCTTCCGTATCCTCCTGCGCTTCGACGAAACGCGGTTTTCCTTGGATCGGTTCGAGCGTTTTCCAGTAGAACGCGACGGTTGCTTGATTGAAAAGCGTTCCGTAAACTTTCTTGTATTTGTCGTTTAACTCCGTTGACCCAAGCTGATTGAAGTTGAAAATATGCGCGCCGAACATGAAATCGGAGGACGTTTGCTCAATCTTGACGGTCGAACCGGGACGGACTCCTTCGAGCGTAAGGACCGCGTCCGCCTTTCGATAGCGTTCGATCCGTTCGTCGATTTCACGCTGAACGTCTCCGTTCCAGAACTCCCAATACTGCGACGACATGACGCTCGGGTCGGGCGCGTCGCTCGCGGCGTTTTGCCCGCGAGAATGGGAGGCGGTCGCGAACATTGCGGCAAAGATGAAAACGAAAAGCAAGCGTTTCATTGGTTGTTCCTGAAGGGCGCGGAGCGGGATCGCGTCGCTAAAGCGACGGCGACGAATTGCGAACGAGGTCGTCAAGAAACGACGAGACTATTGTACAAGATAAGAAAGCGCGCCGCAACTTTTGACGGCAAATACGCGGCGATTAACGTCCAAATTTTGCGACGTTCCGTTAATATTGAAGTCGCGTCGCGGAGACGGAGCGGCTACAGTTGGCGCGCGGTTCGCGCCGCGCTATAATAGTCGAACGCGGACGGTAGAAAACGAATAACGTCGCCGGCAAGCGCGCCTCTTGAGACAATCGTCGAGCGTAGCTCCGCCGCCAGCCCATGGACGGCGGCGCCGATTCGCGTCGCCGCGCCGCTTGGAACGCCCTGCGCCATGAGTCCGAGGATAACCCCGGTAAGGACGTCGCCGCTACCGCCCGTTGCGAGATTTGCGTTGCCCGTTCGATTAACCGTTTGAACGAGCCTGTGTCCGCCGACCTTGGGGAACGTCAGTTCAGTAACGACCGTATTGGCGCCCTTAAGGAGAATCGTTGACGCTTGCCGCGTCGACAAATCCCGACTTGTCGCCGAGCCGTAGAACCTCGAAACGTAATTCTTTAACCACGCGATTGACAGTTCGCGGCGATTTGTTTCCCCGCTCGTCGGCATGACGCCCGCAAGTCGTACAAACTCGCCCGGATGCGGCGTCAAAACGCGCGGTCCCTTTGGAACGCGTCCGGCGAAGCGCGAATTGCCGGATTTCCGAAAGACTTCCGACGCCGCCAGCGCGTTGAGCGCGTCCGCGTCGAAAAGCGCGGGGACCTCCAGTTCGAAGAATAATTCCGTAACGAGTCGGTCAAGCGCTTCGGAACGTCCCATGCCGGGACCGACGGCGACCGCCGTCGCGCGGCGCGATTCCGCAAGAAGCGTTTCAAGCGCGTCTTCGGCGAAACGTCCCGCTTCGTCGCAGACGCAGGGAATCGTCGTGTATTCGCGTTGGAACTGCGAGACCGTCGCGAGAATCGCTTCGGGAACCGCGACGCGAGAGAGTCCGGCTCCCGCGACGAGCGCCGCCGCGCCCGAAAGCGCGATTGCGCCCGACATGCCTCGCGAGCCGCCGATTGCGAGCGCCGTTCCGAACGTTCCCTTATGCGCGTCCGCAGGGCGATCAGGGAGCGGCGGGACGTCGCGCCAAAAATTGGATCGTTCGCTCGTCGCCTCGTTTTCCGCCTCCAGTCGCCATTTGTCGCGCGTCGTCGCGTCGGGCAGGTACGTTTCCATCGTCTACGCCTCGTTCAACTCTTTTCCGCGTTTTAAAACCGCGCGGAACGATCGCAAAGGGGCGAGAGACCGCTCTTCGTCCCCTGTTTCGCCCATTGTACGCTTTTCCTGTGCAAATGAAAGTCGCCGTCATGGATTTGTTAGACCGCGTCGCCGCTTCCGAAACTCGTTCCGATCTTTTTGCCGTCGTGATGGCGGGCGGATCCGGCTCGCGTCTTTGGCCGGAGAGTCGCAAGTCGCGTCCGAAACCGTTTTTACCGTTGTTGCAAGACGGACGAACGCTTTTTGAAGCGACGCTCGACCGCCTCGACGGTCTCGTCGCGCCGGACGCGCGCTTTGTCGTCGTGGGACGGCGCTTTGCCCAACTGGTCGCCGCCGCGAAACCGCAAACGCCGCTGAATCCCGAACGAACGCTCTTAGAGCCGATCGGTCGCGACACGGCTCTCTGCGTCGCTTGGGGCGCGCTCGAAGCGTTGCGGCTCAATCCTGATCCCACGCTAATCGCGCTTCCCGCCGATCCTTGGATCAACGACCCTTCCGCGTTCCGTAAGACCCTTGCGAAGGCTGTTCGCGTCGTCGACGGCGATCCGGAACGTCTTGTCGCGTTAGGAATCGCGCCGACGGAACCCTCTCCCGAGTATGGATATATCAAGCGCGGCGCGCCCCTTGACGACGAAGAGAACGTTTACGAGGTGGAGATGTTTCGTGAAAAACCGACTCCGAAGCTAGCTCAAGAGTATCTTGACGAGGGCCGCTTCTTCTGGAACGCCGGCGTCGGGATTTGGAAAGCGCGTCGTTATCTTGAACTTCTGCGCCGTTACGAACCGGGACTTGCGCCGACTCTTGATCGAATCGAATCGGTTGTTCGAGTTCGCGCCGTTTCGGATAAACGAACGGAAGACGATATCGAGTTTATTGACGCCTTTACTTCCGTCGCCAAAGAGAACGCTAAGTCTTTCGACTACGC
Source organism: uncultured Planctomycetaceae bacterium (assembly GCA_947307005.1). GTDB lineage: Bacteria > Planctomycetota > Planctomycetia > Pirellulales > Thermoguttaceae > RUG369. Next base: position 1,690 of record CAMZHY010000349.1, on the reverse strand, counting down.
CGTTCTTGAGAGGGCCCCCAAGGTTTGCGTCGTTTTAGGCGACGCGTTTGAATGGAGCGACGTCGGATCTTTTTCCGCGCTCGAACGGCTCGGCGTTCCGTCTCCGTCGCCCGTTAAAATTATAACGCGCGACGCGAAAAGAAATTACGTTCGCGTCGTTCCTAGCGCCGCGACGTTGAAAGTCGTGGCGCTTGTCGGGGTGAACGACCTAGTCGTCGACTTAACGAACGACGCGCTTACGATTGCAAAACGAGAGAAGGGCGCGACGGTTGAGAGCGTTTCTTCGCCGTTTCCCGTCGAGGTCGCAACGCAGAACGCGAAGAATAACGACGTCCGCGTCGCCGCCGACGCTGCGTCGCTCAAAGTCGCGTCGTTTGCAGGCGTCGACGATCTTATCGTCGTTATGACGGGAGACGCGCTCATGATTGCGAAAAAAGGGAACGACGCGGCGATCAAGACTCTTGTCGAGAAGCTTCAACGTCTGAATTTGGAAGGACTTTGCTGACGCGTCGCGTTTGGTCGCGCCTCGTTATGGGAATATAGCCTAGAGGCGCGCGCTTCCGATTTCGTTTTCCGTTATGAACGTTTTTCGTCTTGTCAAAAGATTCGGATTCTCTTAATTATTTTTACGACAGGTTGCGCTTCTCCGTCAAAGAAGACGACGCTCTTTGCCTATTTTCTCAAAAACAGTCCCTTTTTACCCTCTCCACGCGAGTCGCGTAAAAAAAATGGGAAGTTTTGAGATTATCTCTCAACTGGCTTGAAAGAAATGACCGATACCAAGGGCACAGCCGTTAGTGGACTGAATGGATTTACAGTCCGCTACACCCCATTGGATGATTCAAGTAAGTAAGAGGTGGGTAAAGACCATGTCTCGAAGCATCAAATTGATTTTCGCGAGCCTTTGCATTGCGCTCGCGACTGCGTCGACCGCTTCTGCCCAAGTTTCGCAGATGCGTTTGTTTTCACCTTTCCCGGACGATCAGTTCGGCGGAGGCGTATACGGACACGAGGGCTTGTACGGTAGCATTGGCGCCGGTATCGTCAGCATTTCGCAACCTTCCGACCAAGTGGTTGGAAGTAAGGTCGGCGGCACTCAGTACGTTACGAACGTGATTCCGAACACGACGTCGAATCAGACTTGCACGACCTTCACGTACTCTGAGATGTCGAACCAGATGTCGACGGCGCGATTCCACGCCGACTGGGAAACCGCGACCGAGTTCGTCATCGGCAACCAGATGGGACATCATGGTTGGGAAGTCAAAGGAACGGTCGTTTCGCCTCAGCGCGTCGATTGCGACGGAGCCTACGGCAGCATCGTTATCGAAGACCCCGCGGTCGTCAACGTCAACAACTACAACATAAGCGGCGCGAACGGCAACTACTACGTGTGGACCGGCAGCAGCTACCAGCTCCTTGACCCTCAGGGTTCGGGAAGCGTCAACCAGATCGGTCGTCTGTGGATGATCGTCGGGCTTGACTCCGTAGGCGCCTCTGGAACGACGTACAACAGCAACACGAACAGCGGCAGTTCGACGAGCGCCACGACCGATCGTTACGCTTTCGTCCCGATGCCGATCGTGTTCGACACGTTCCATCTGACCTCAAAGGTCAACACGTGGAGCGTCGAGGCGATGTACTCCTATCGCTTCCATCCGTTCCGCACAGGGTTGCTGGAAGCGTTGGC
>CAMZHY010000348.1 GCA_947307005.1 uncultured Planctomycetaceae bacterium | reverse complement strand
GTCCGACGGCGTAAAAAGGGTTGCGCAACGCCTTGACGATTGCGGCGCCTCTTTTGAGTTTCAGCGCCATGGGGACGGCAAGAACTGAAGTAAAAGCGGCTCGAAACGCGAGCGTTATTAATGGGGGCGTTTCGCGTAACAGCGCAAAGTAAAGGGGAAAAAGCCCCCAAATAAAGAACGCGAAGAACCCCAGCGCGATCCCATAAATATCTTGGTCGTCGCTTTTCCGCCTGTTATCGAAGCGCGAAAGAGGGACTTCTGTTCGAGATTCTTCGCAATGAATCATGAGTGCGACGTAATTTGTCGTTTTTTAAACGAATAGACGCCGCGCACAGAGACGCGGCGTCTAGGCTTTTCCAATCGAAACGAGAACTGAAAAGGCTCGACTCAACGAGCTGCTTTACCTCTTTTTCTTCGCCGCCATCATTTGAGCGCGTTTCTGCTCTTTACGACGTTCCGTCAATCGCTTGGCGCGAATCTGACCGACTTTCTTCTGTTCCTCGACGTCGAGCAGAGTATCGCGTCGCTTCGAAAAGAAGATGGCGATCATAACGACGGCTCCCGCAAAGAAGATAAACGCCGCGTAGCTCAGAACCCAGACAGGGTCGGAGGCGGGCGCTTCGTCCGCCGCAAAGAGGGGAGAACCCGCAAAAAAGAACGCCGTCGCGCAGAATCCCGCGAACAAAGGTCGGAAAGAATTCGAAATCAATTTCATGTTAAACGCATCCGTAAAAGGTTTGAGCGTTGTTGCGCGCCGCAGAGCGTCTCGGCGCATAGACCCCGCATGCCAACCAACGAGCCGTCCCAAGGATTATATCTTTTCCCACAAAGAAGGGAAGGGCGTGAATTCAATCGCGTTTCTTTTCATAGTAATCTTTGATGAATTGCAACCCTTCTTTGGCTGTTTCGGCGTAATGGAAGAGATTGAGGTCTTGAGAGCTGATCATGCCTGAGTCGACAAGATACTGAAAATTCACGACTTTTTCCCAGAAGTCTCGTCCATACAGGACGACTGGCAGATCTTGCATTTTCCCCGTTTGTCGGAGGGTGAGCGCCTCGAAGAGTTCGTCAAACGTGCCGAAACCGCCGGGAAACGCCACAAGCGCCTTAGCGCGGAGCATAAAATGTTGTTTACGTATCGCAAAGTAGCGGAAATTAAAACATAACGACGAAGAGACGAACGGGTTCGGCTGTTGCTCAAACGGGAGCTTAATATTAAAACCTATCGACGCTTCGTCGGCGTCGTAGGATCCGCGGTTGGCGGCCTCCATTATGCCGGGACCGCCGCCGGTGCAAACGACTAGTCTTCGTTCCTTAGAGACGCGTATTCCTCCTCGGTCGTCAAACTCTTCGTTATAGGGAGCGTTTTTTTGGGCGACAAGCTCTCCAAATTCACGCGCAACTTGATAATATTTGCTGAATTGAACCGCCGTTTTAGCGCGAGAAAGCTCCGCAATTTTTACAGGATTGTTGGGATCGCGTTCGAGATCCTTTTCGACGCGTTGGAGCGCCGCCGCGGCGTCTTGCGGCGATTTGATTCGCGCGCTTCCGAAAACGATAATGGTCGAAATAATCCGTTCGCGTTCAAGCGTCCGTTCTACTTTGGAATACTCCGCCAAAATCCTTGATTCTCGACCGTATGAACTCTTCAGGAAGTCAATGTCGTCCTCCGCTAGTCGATAGGTGGGAGAGTTAAGAAGGCGGTTGAGATTCTGGGCAACGTTAGCGACGTCAGATTTTTTGGCGGTCATTCGAAAACTCCGACTGGCGTAGGTAGAAGACGCAATTTCGCGCCTGTGATTGAACTTCCGGGTCCCGGATGTACAATAAGGAGTATAATTGTCGCCGAGGCGAAAATCAAGAGGCGCGTCCTTAAGCGCTCGTTTTCGTCTTTAAACGCGTATCCTTTTGCGATCGCGTCATTTTGTCGGGAACGCTGGAGCGACAGGAGACTTTGTATGACTATCGCCGAATTGATCGCGAGTCGCGAGCCCGATTGGCGCGAGCTTGAAGAACTTGCGCGAGAGCTCCACAAACCGCTTTTTCGTCGCCGAACTTCGCCGGAACAGATCGCTCGTTTCGCGAGCCTCTATCGTTCCGTGTGCAGCGATTTAGCGCTCGCCGAGTCTTATCAACTACCGCCCGCGACGTCGGCGCGTCTTAATGAACTTGTCGCCGTCGCGCACAACGCTCTTTATCGTCAGCGAGGCGGGCGGAATATTCGCTTTAGCGATATCGTATTTTACGAAACTCCGCGCTGGATCCTTACCGACGCGACGTTCTGGATTGCCTTCGTCCTTTTTTGGGGATGTTTTTTAACTTCTTTGTTCCTCGCTAAGGCGGACGCCGGTTTTGCGAAGGATTTACTCGGTCCCGGCGCGATTGATTCCGTCGTTAGAATGTACGAGGACGAATTCGACGAAGATTTAATGGAACGCGTCCCTATGGCCGCTTTTTACATCTCGCACAACGGCGGAATCGGACTCAAGTGCTTCGCGTTTGGAATTCTCGGCGCTCTTCCCGGCGTTTTTATCCTCCTAAGCAACGCGGTTCAGTTGGGAGCTGTTTACGGCTATATGGCGGGCCCCGACGCTCCGCTTGACGCGGCGCGTCGTTTTTTCGAGTTTACTTTGGCGCACGGTCCTTTTGAACTTACGGCGATCGTTCTTTCGGCGGCCGCCGGGATGCGCATGGGACTCGGGCTTGTTATGACGCGTGGATACACTCGACTTGAGTCGTTGCGCCGAGCGACGATCAAGGCGTCTCCCACGATTTTCGTCGCTTTCGTCTTTTTCTGTATCGCCGCGTCGATCGAGGCCTTTGTTTCGCCTAATCCAATGACTTGGGTCGACGGATCTTTTCTCACGCCGCTGCTAATTAAGAAGGCTGTCTTTGGACTTTCGACGGCGGCGTTATTGTTTTATTTTTTCGGACTGGGAGGAATTGCGATCCTACGTCGGTATAACGGTTTGACGTTCCGCGAAGCGTTTCGTTCTTTCTGGAACTCGGCGCTTGATATGCGAACAGACCGAATTTCAATAGACGCTCGAAAATCGCCCAGTCCTTAACGCGTCGGTAATCGCGACGTTAAATGTTTCGCTCCTTGACCAACCTTCGATAAGACGATGCAAACAGACTCCCGACAAGACGACCCGCTGTCGAATTGGAAACGACCGAAGATTGTCGTGCGAAAACGCACTCTTAACGAGATTCGCGATTTAGCTCTACGGATTATTTGTTCCGAGTACAGACCGCTGACGTTTTATTACGTTCTTCTGGCCGCGCCCGTCTTGCTGTTAGATTACGTTCTTTGGGCTTTTCTCGGTTGGAATTGGCTACACTCAGCGGGTTCGTCCGGGTCCTTTTGGTTTTTGGCAGATTTTGCGAGTTTTTCGACTCTCGCTTTTTTTGTTTGGTTGACCATCACGCTGGAAACGGAGTTCGTTGGATCGCTTGCGACGGAGTACCTTGGACTTTGGCTTTTTTCCGGCGACGTCGAGATTCGATCTAAAAGTGTTTTTAAATCATGGTGGGAGCGTAAATTCCAACTGTTTTATTTCCTTGTTTTCACGCGTCTCATTCGCCGGGGAGGTTTTTACGCCGAGACGATTTTGCTTGAACGGCATCCTTTCCGTAAAAAGGAGGGGCGCATATCGACAAAACGTCGCGTTCGGAATATTAAATCCGGAGGAGTCGGCGCGGAAGCGACTTTCTCTTTCTGGCTCACCGAGTTTTACATTTTTACAGGAATCGTATCGGGGTGGGCGCTTCTGTTGTACCTGACGTCGACGGTTATCGACGACAAGTTTCTCACCTTCTTTTTGTCGGCGACGTTCTTTTTTCCGCCTTTCCTCATGGCGTGTCGTCTTTTTAACGTCGTTTACAACTTCTGTTATTACGTAAACTATCGAATTTCCTGCGAAGGTTGGGACGTTGATCTGGTTTTCAAGACGGAACTCGCTAAATATCGGGAGTCTTACGACGGTTCTTCCGTCGCGTCCCCTTCCGCTCGTTCCAAAACGCTCGGTTCGCTTATTCTCGAGCCGGAATTGACGTCGTCCTTGGAGTCTTCGTCCGAGGACTCCGAATCCCCGGTTTTTACGACCGCCTCCGAATCTGAGAACGAGGTTGAGCCAAAGGAGACGCTCCATGAAAACTGACCGCGCAGTCTTCGTCGATACGCGTCGCTTTTCCGTCGTTCAAATTGGAATCGCGACGTTAATTCCGATAGTCTTTTTCTTTTCGATTGCTTCGGGGAGCGCCTCTTTCGCCGCTTCCGACGAACCTTCGGAAGAACGTAAAACCGAAAAATACTTTGACAAAGCGACGAAGAAGTTTTCGCCCCCGTGGTACTCCTCAAAGGACGACGCCGTTGTTTTTCTTCCCCAGAAAAAAGAACGAAAAAGCGAGCCTGAGCCCGTTAGAAACAACGACAATGTAAAGCCGTCTAAACCGATGAATCCGGGCGTCGCTTCCAAAGTCTTGAGC
>CAMZHY010000347.1 GCA_947307005.1 uncultured Planctomycetaceae bacterium | reverse complement strand
ACGTCGACGTCGCGCGCCTTAATGTAGGAGTCGAACTTTTCCGGCGTCTTGGAGTCGGCCTGCGCCTTCTTGAGCGCGTCGACCGCCTTGTCGGAGCCGATTTGCGCGAGCGCGCGGGCGGACTCGTCAAAGAGCGCCGCTTCGTCGCTCGTCAGGAACGCGGAGATTCCTTCGACGCAGGAGTCGTTGCCGATCCAGCCGAGAATATGGAGGAGCCACGCTTTCGTGGCGGTCGGATAGTCGCCTTTAAGGGCGTCGAGCGAAACGGCGAGGGTCGCGTCGCGATCGTCGGTATTCTGCAGGCAGTAGCTCATCCAGCCCTGCTGAGCCGCTTCCATCGCTTTAATCTGACCTTCGTTCGTCCAATCTTGGGGCGTCATCTGAGGCGCCCATTCCTTGAATTTCGCGGCGGCGTCCTGCGCGAAGAGTTGCGTCGCGGAAAGGCAGAACGCAAACGCGACGGCGAGGCAAAGCCCGGTCTTTTTCCAATTGGTTTTCATAGAAATCATTATCCTTTATCTTCATGCGCGATTCGGTCGCAACCGAAAGGCGCTTCGGCGGTTATGTAAAAGGTTCCGATCGTGGCGTCGCAGACGTCTCAGACTTCCGGAATGACGTACGGGTAACGCTGCGGACGCGCGACATGGCGGTTCGCCTCGTCGTCGTCGATGAAGCGGCAGTTCTCGGAGTCCCATTGCAGACGACGGTTGAGTTTATGACCGATCGCGAGGAGCTGGCAGAGCGCCGCCGTCTTGGCGCCGTAGAAGAAGTCCTGGAACGGACGAACGCGGTTGCGGACGCAGAACGCGAAGTCGTCCGCGATGTTCGTCGCGCCGCCGGAATAACGGCGAACGTCAACCGCCTTGAGCGGGTTCAACTTCGTCTGCTGATGGCGATATTCGCCTTCCGTTCCGATAATCGTAATATCGTGCGGACCGTTCCACGCGTGATACATCTTGACGCCATTCTTGAAGACGGCGCAGACGTATTCGGACCCGTCGTAACCGCGCGGAAGAATCTCGACCGGCTCTTGGTCGTCGATTCCCAGAACATAAAGCGAACCGCCGAACTTATGGGCGCCCCAGTCGGCGAGGAATCCGTTGCCGTATTCCGTGAACGCGCGCCAACCGCCGCCGTAGTTGCCCGAGCAGCGCTCGCTGTTGAAGGGCGCGTAAGGCGCCTGACCCTGCCAACGATCCCAGTCGAAGCCCTCCGGAATCGGCTGTTCCGGGAGATAGCAGTGTTTCGGAGGATTGCCGAGACCGCAGTAAACCTCTTTGACTTCGCCGATCGCGCCGCTCTGGATAATCGGCGCCATGTAGCCGTAGTCTTCCATCACGCGCTGGCTGCCGCTCGTGCAGACGCGATTGTATTTGCGCGCCGCCTTGACGATGAGGCGCGTTTCCTGAAGCGTCAGCGTCAGCGGCTTTTCGCAGTAGACGTCTTTGCCCGCCTGGCACGCCTCGACGGAAATCTTCGTGTGCCAATGGTCGGGGCACGCGCAGACGATCGCGTCGACGTCGTCGCGCTGGAGCACGTCTTCATAATGCGCGTATTTCGCCGCGTTATTGATGTGATAACGCTCGTTGACGCGGTCGGCGGCTCGATCAAGATGATCCTTATAGCAGTCGCAAACGCCGAGCGAACGGAACTGCGGGTTGCCGAGGAATCCGCCGAGGAGCTCGTTGCCGCGGTTGCCGAGGCCGATATGGAAGAGTTGAATCACGTTGCTCGGCGCGACGCCGCCGTCAAAACCAAAAACGCGACCTGAAACGAGAAGCGGCGCGGCAAACGCGCCCGCCGACGCCGCCAAGAACGCGCGACGGCTTAACTGGGACTGAGTTTTTTTCATACCGAATCCTTAAATCGGAAATTTGGTCTAACTATACGTTCGGACGACGCGCGTGTCTAACGCGTCAATCTCTAACGCGCCGCCTAGGCGCGACGACCCCGACCGTCTGTCAGTATACGACCTTGAGAAGTTAAAGTCAAACGGCTCCGCGTTTTTTTAAAAGAAAAACATCCTTAAAACGGAAGAAGCCGAACGCCGCGAGCGCTCGACTTCTTCTTTTACCTGAATTCGCGCGACGATTTAGCTCGCGCGCCGAAGCGTCATTCTCTGACCATCGGGATATCGTAGGTCATCGTCTTGCCCTTGCCGACTTCGACATACTGTTCCGTCGCGGAACCGAACTTCGGTGGAACAAGGTCTTCGTGAACTAAATCCAAAGGATTGACGAGTCCGTCCTTAACGTCGTCCGCGTTGACGATTTCGCCCGTCTTCTTATTGCGATCGACCAGCGAAATCACTTGAACCTTGTACTTGCCGGGAACGAGCCCCGTGTCGGCGGTAAGCTGATATTTACCGTCGATAATGTCGGCGGAACTTCCCGCGACTTGGAGTTTCGGATCGGGATTCTCAGGAATGAACAGAACCGTTCCAACCGGAACAGGCTCGCCGTCGGTGGTCACGGTCCCGGAGAGGACGCAACGGCTGATCTTCGAACCGCAACCGACAAAGGCGAGCGTCGCAACGACGAGCGCCAAACAGATTGAAGATTTGGCAAAAGCGATTTTCATAACAAACGCTCCTAATGATCAGATACCGGGAAGGCTCTCGCCGCCCTGCGTCGAACCGATGGCGCGCCAAACGTCGGCGGCGACCGTCGAACTCGCAAAGTGAACGGAACCGTCCGCGTAGCAGACGTTAACGCCGCCCGAGTGACGCGAACGCGCGGCGACCCACGCGATGTCGATCGGTCCGTTTTGAATCGGGGAAGACGTGAGAAGACGGTAGTCTTGGCACGGCAGATTCAACGCCGGGACGTTCTCGCAACGGCAGTAGTCGTAGAGCATCTTGTCGTAGAACGTCGAGTTCGGCGTGTTGTAGTGGGTGTAGAACGGGGTCAAGCAGGCGCGCCAGAAGATGCCGCGAGTGTCCATACGACCGTTCGTCGAACGAGGCTTGCCGATGATCAGCTCGCTCATGATCGCCGTGTTGGAAAGGCCGTCGGTCGCGCAGGCCCACGTCTGATAGGTTCCGTGAGAACCGGACTGATAGTGGCCGCCGAAGAACGCGCCGTGGTGTTCCGCAAGACCGTTGACTTCGAGCTTCTCAACCCACCAGTTCTTGCCGACTTCGACGCCGATCGTGTCGTACCACCCGGTGCTTCCGCAAGAAACGACGTAGTTGCCTTCGTACTTGTTGTTATACTGGTCGATGTCGCCGGAGATGACCGCCTTCGGGTTGTCGCTCGGGCAATTAAAAATGGAGATGCGGTTCTTATAGTTGAAAACGGCGTTGTTGCCGTCGGAGCCGGCGTAGGTGGCGGGGTTCCAAGTAATAAGCTGGTAGACGGAACTCGCTTCGATGAAGGGCAGAATCTTCCACGCCCACGTGAGACCGTTCGCGCCGTTCGTGCCCGCCATCAGCGCGCCGTTGACGTCGTGATAGTTCTGGAACCCGAGACCGAACTGCTTGAGGTTGTTCGTGCACTGCATGCGGCGCGCCGCTTCGCGAGCCGCCTGCACCGCCGGAAGAAGAAGACCAATAAGAATACCGATAATCGCGATAACGACGAGAAGCTCGACAAGAGTGAAACCTCGTCTTTTCTGAGTAGAACACGTCATATGAAAGCCTCGCAAGAAGGAATTTAAAACAGTTTCGAGCAAAACAGCTCTTCCGTGTCATTCTAATTGCCCGCGATTAAAAAGTCAACAGGGCGAACGGGCGTCAAATCGTTTTTATCTCTTTTTTCCAATTATCCCAAAGAAACAGATGGAATTAACGCGGCGTTTTACCCCAAATGAATCGCGACAAACGATTCCGGTCAAGTCGCTACTCTCGACGCCCCTTCTCCTCCAAGAGTCGCGTCCAAAGCGTCTCGTAACGCTTTGTCGTCGCCTCGACGGTAAATTCCGCAAGAACGCGGCGACGGTTGCGCTCCCCGACGTCCCGACGCAGCGCCGCGTCGTCCGTAAGACGCGCCAGCTTGACGCGCTGTTCTTCGACGTCGCCCGGCCTGTAAATCTGTTCCGACGCGTCCTCGCCGAGAATTTCAGCGACTCCCTCGACGTTCGCGCAGAGCGTCGCGCGCCCAAGCGCGGCCGCCTCGAGGAGCGCGTTCGGCATCCCTTCCCAGCGCGACGGAAGAAGGAAAAGATCGGAATCGGCGATCAGTTCTTTCGCGTCTTCGCGCCATCCGCAGAATCGGACGAAATCGCCGAGACCTCGCGTTTCCGCAATTTTCTCGAGTTTCGCGCGATCTTCGCCGTCGCCGACGATCCAGAGCGTCCAATCGCGCCGAATCTCGGGCGTCAGCCAAGCGTCGGAGGTTTCCAGCAGCCAGTCGAACCCTTTCTGACGCGTTAGCCGCCCAACCGCGATCATTCTCAGCCGCGAATCGGTCTTCGTCGCGCCCGTTGAAGAAAAGCCGGCGCCGCGACGCCGTTGGGAATCGAAACGACGCGATCCTCAGAAACGCCGATCCGTTCCCGCGTAAAGG
>CAMZHY010000346.1 GCA_947307005.1 uncultured Planctomycetaceae bacterium | reverse complement strand
GGCGAGAGGATTAAGATGCGGTCGGCGAGATAGACCGCTTCTCCGACGTCGTGCGTCACGAAGACGACGGTTTTCTTCTCTTCTCGCGAGAGTTTAAGAACGTCGTCTTGCAGTTTCATCCGCGTGATCGCGTCGAGCGCCGCAAACGGCTCGTCCATAAAGACGACCTCAGGATCGACCGCCAGCGCCCTCGCGATCGACACGCGCTGTTGCATCCCGCCGGAAAGCCGTCGGGGACGCTCGTCTTTAAACGCCGACAGACCGACGATCTCGACGTATTTCTCCGCGATTGCGCGACGTTCCTCTTTCGGAATCTTTCTCTCTTCCAACCCCAGTTCCACATTCTTGAGAACGGTTCGCCACGGGAGCAGTCCATAGTTTTGAAAAATCATGACGCGCTTCGGAGACGGTTCCTTGACTTCTTCGCCCCCGATCTTGACGCTCCCGCTTGTGACCAAACTAAAGCCTGCGATTGCGTTGAGAAGCGCGCTTTTCCCGCAGCCGGAGGGCCCGAGAACGCAGACAAACTCGCCGCGTTCAATTCCGAAAGAGACGTCTTCAAACGCGGCGAACGTCGATCCGTCCGCTCGTTTAAACGTTTTTGTCGCTTGGGACAGTTCTATGTAGTTCATTCTTCCGCGCCTCCCCAGCCATTGAGTATTTTTCTTTCCGCGAGTCGAATCGCTCCGTCGAGCGCGAGACCGAGAACGCCGATCACGACGATTGTCGCGAGAAGAACGTCCGTTCTAAAATTATTGCGCGCGTCGACGATCATGTACCCGAGACCTGACTGCACCCCGTTCATTTCTCCCGCCGCAAGGAAGACCCACGCCGTTCCTAGCGCCAGGTGAATCCCGTTTGCAATTTGCGGAAACGCCGCGGGGAAGACGATTTTCCATAGTAGCTTCGGCTGTCGAACGCCGAAGTTGCGCGAGACGCGGAAATAAATCGGGTCGACGTTGACGACGGCGGCGACGGTCGAAAGGAGCACGGGGAAGAACGCGGCGATGAAAACGACGACGATTGCCGGAACGTCGCCGATTCCGAACCATAGAACGATAAAGGGCGCCCACGCCATCGGCGATATCGGTCGTAGAAGCTGGACGATCGGGTTGACGAACTGAAAGACGCGCGGGGTTAGTCCCAGAACGAGGCCTAGCGCGACGGCGAGAACGACCGCCGCGACGTAGCCGACGGCGAAACGCGCGAGACTCGTCGCGATATTGCGCGTCATAACGCCGTTTTGAAAGGTTTCAACGAGCGCCGAACCTGCGCTCGCGGGAGACGGAAAGAGTGCCGGACTGTAATGACAGCAGGAGTAAACGAGCTGCCAGACGAGGATTAGCGTCGTAAAGGAGACGACGACGTTTCTCAAGGTCTTGAATTTTTTCACGCGCGGCTCCTTTCTTAGAGAGAACCCTTTACGAAATCGTCATAGGAGGGCGGATTATCGGAAAGTCCATATTCTTTAACGCGTTCGACAAGGGACGCGTATATTTCCGGAGTGACGTCGAGGTCGTCGTAAGAAATCCACTGGAGCGACGTTTCAAGGACCGCGTCGTCTTGTTCTAAATATTTCTTGCCGATTTCTTTCGCACGTTCCCTAGAAAGGTTCTTGCCAGCCGCTTTGTAGCTTGCGACGAATTTCTTCGCGTCTTCCGGACGTTTCTCGATGAACTTGTCGTTGAGTACGAGCGCGCAGCAGAGCGAATCTTCCCAAAGCTCTTCCGACGTGAGAAGCGGCTTGCCGACGTTCAAAAGAACCGCTTTCGCGCCGAACGGTTCCGCGACGCAATATCCGTCGATCTGACCGCTTGCGAGCGCAGAGGGCATTTCCGGCGGCGCGAGTTCCACGACGTCGACGTCCTTGATTGTCAACCCGACGCGTTTGAGCGCCTCGTTGAGGAGGATATGGTGCGACGACTGCCGATGCGGAATCGCGAACGTCTTCCCTTTGAGGTCGTTCGGAGACGCGATCGTTTCGGACGAGATCACGACGTTCCCGTCCTTGTGCCCGAGCGCGACCGCGGAGACGCCGATCCCGTTCTGTCGCGCCAGCATCGCCATTTCGACCAGAACCGACGCGCCGTCGACGCGCCCGGTATTCAGCGCGTCCATAAGTTCGGGCCACGAGCCGTATTTGACGAGTTCAACCTGCAACTCGTCGTCCGCCGCTTCGAGTTCTTCTTTCGTTTCAAAAACCGGAAGCGCGTGCGTGATCGGTAGATACGCGATTTTAACGATTCGTTTGCCGTCCGCGCCGACGCCGTTTTGACCTCCGTTGCACCCGAGCGTCAACGTCGTCGCAAATAGCAGGAGGGACGACGCGAAAAGCGTGTAAATAGTTTTTATTCTCATATCGTTTCCTTTCTGAGGACGCGCGCGTCCTCGCGGAAAGAGTTTCCTTTAGAATCAGGGACGCCGCGTCAGTTCGTCGCGTTCGCGTCCTCCGGGACGAACCAACCGAGTCGTTCCCGTTTTGCTTTGAGATCGGCGACGATACGCTTCCCGAGGCTCTTGGGATCCGTATCGACGACCATGACGGAGCCGAGCAGTTCGCGCGTTCCGTCCTTCAAGAACTCGATCACGTTCTTCGATCCGTGTATCGGCGCTTCTACGCAGTGATACGAACTCACGCCCATAAGGCGGAACCCGAGCGCCGCGTCGATTCCCTTTTCGTTGCCCCATTCCGGCGACGTGAACGCGTAGGGCATATCATAAATTTTATGTCCGCACGCCGCTGCGATTTGCGCGAAAAAGCCTGACGATCGCGTGTTGTCGATACACTCCCCGACATGCCAAACGGGCGGAAGATCGGGCGCGAGAAATTCGCGAAGCGTCTTGCCCGCGCGCTCTCGGCCTGATTTCGAGCAGTATCCGAGCTTCATGAGCGGGAAGGACGCGCAGCCGTTCGAGAGGATCAAGACGTTGTTTTGCAAAAGAACGTCGGCGACGTCGACGATTGCGCGCTCGTAGACGACCTTCGGGTTGTTGCACCCGACCATGTTGACGATTCCGAGAATTCGCCCGTCTTTGAGCGCCTCGGCGATTGGGGCCATGCTTCCGAAGCGGCGACACGCGTATTCCGGCGAAAAGCCGACCTCCGCTTCGACCTCGAAAGGAGGGATATAACAAGGAATCCCTTGGCGCGCTTCAAAGCTTTCGATTCCGCGCAAGACGATCTTTTCCGCAAGCGCGCGCGTTTCTCCTATATTGGCGTGGCGATGGTCGTATTCGTAACGTTCCGCGCCTGGAAGTCGCGCCGATTCGCTTGTCGTGACGACCGTCGTCTTAAAGCAGCGCGCCACGTCCATAATCGCCGGAAAAACGTCCTGAACGTCCGCGACCCAAAGATCGAGCGCGCCCGTCGCCAGAACCAATTCCGCCGAGACCGCGTTGCTCAGCGGAATTACGCCGTTGTAGCGATACATTGCCGAAAGTCCGGAACAACAGATTCCGTAGAATTTAATCCCCTTGGCGCCGCGGCTTTTCGCGAGTTCGATAAACTTTTCCTCGCGTCCGACTTTCACGATTTCGCTCACAAGGAGCGGTAAATGACCGTGAACCGCGATGTTGACGTAACCCTTTTCTAACGCCCCGACGTTCGTCTTCGACGTCACGCGGTCGCCGACTCCGAAGAGACAGTCCGTCGCGAGGGACGCGCCGACGACCCCGGAGAACGTGAACGCGAGTCCGCAACGTAAAAACTGCTGGAGAACGCTTTTCCAATCTCCGTCCGTTCCGCAGCCCGATTTGTGAAGCGCTTCGAAAACTTCGTGATACGCGCTGATCGGCAGGACGTCGAGTTCCCGCCATGTCTCTTGACGTTCCTTGGGAGCGCACGCTTTAATCGTTTTATTTTCCGCCGGAACCGTGCGGGAGAGGTCGTCGAGAAGCGCGTCGGCAAGGTCTACGGCGATTTCGCGGACGGAACGCCCTTCCGTCGCGATTCCGAACGCTTTCGCCGTGTCGATTACTTTTTGTTCGCCGAGGATTGGAATATCGAGTTTGCCTTCGCCCGCCCATTTAAGCGCCAAGATAACTTCGCGCGCATGCATTCCATGCTGGGCGCAGCCTGCGGCGGCGGCGCGTAAAAGATTGCGCGCGACGATAAGGTCCGCGTCCGCTCCGCAGACTCCGCGCGGCGATTTGGGCGTAACCCGACACGGTCCCATGTTGCAGATTTTACAGCATACTCCGGCGAGTCCGAAAGAACACTGCGGTTTCTGGCGGTCGAATCGGTCGAACGCCGTGTCGATTCCGAGTTGTTCCGCGCGAATCAGCAGTTCGCGGACGGCGGGGTCGGGCGTGTTCTCGACGACGTCCTGTTTACTGGGAAACGTCTTGCGGTATTCGGCGACGGCGGCGTTGTAGTCGCGAACGAAGGCGTCGGGATCGTCTTCATTCTGATGGTCGGCCTTATGGGTTACGGTTGGGATTCCATGTTTGTCGAATCCTATGATTGCGCGGTGAGAATGGATATGCGCGGGAGAATTTGCGTCTTCGTGAGGACGATCGCGACGA
>CAMZHY010000345.1 GCA_947307005.1 uncultured Planctomycetaceae bacterium | reverse complement strand
CCTAAGAAATCGGTTATCCTGTGCTCGTTCGACCAAGTTTCGTTCTTGGTGGACGCGCAATGGAGATTGTCGCCGATGAAATTGCCTTGAGAAAATACCTAAAAAACGCCTTCGAAGTCGACAACGACAAACCCGTCCTTATCGACAAGTACATTACAGGCAAGGAAATTGAAGTCGACGCTATTTACGACGGAAAAGAAGTTTTCATTCCCGGAGTTATGGAACTCGTTGAACGAGCGGGCGTTCATTCAGGCGACAGTACAAGCGTTTATCCGCCGTTTTCGATTTCCGAAATAGTTAAGGAAACGATCGCAGATTATGTTAGACGTATAGGATCCGCCGTCGGCGTTGTTGGCCTCATCAATATCCAATTTATCGTTGATAAAAAGGACCGAGTCTACATCATCGAAGTCAATCCACGGGCTTCTCGCAGCGTTCCTTTCCTTTCTAAATCGACGGGATATAGTCTCGTTCGAATTGCCACAAAAGCGATGTTGGGTCAAAGTTTGAAGGAGCAGGGAATCGCAAGTTTGCGTCCCAACTTGAAAGTTCGCTGGCACGTCAAAGCTCCGGCGTTTTCATTCGCTAAGCTCTCTGGAATGGACGCGTATCTTTCTCCCGAGATGAAATCTACCGGCGAAGCAATCGGATACGACATGCGACTGAATCGGGCGTTCTACAAGGCTCTTCAAGCGTCTGGCGTTAAGATGAAAGATTATGGTTCGGTAATTGCGACGATTGCAGACGAAGACAAAGAAGAAGCTTTTCCCCTCATTGAACGTTTTTACAAACTTGGTTTTAATATTCTCGCGACGTCTGGGACTGCGGCGTTCCTCAAAAAACGAGGAATTCGAACGAGGGTTTTACCTAAAATTAGCGAAGGAAATGATGAAATCCTCCGTTTAATCCGCGCTGGATATGTTAGTTATATAATCAATACGCGATCGATACTGTCAGGAGATCATGACGACGACGGCATTGCGATTAGAAGTTGCGCGGTTCAAAACGGCGTTACTATGTTTACCTCGCTTGACACGGCGCGCATTGTTTTAGACGTTCTAGAAGAGATAATACCCAATATTTCCACCATTTGATTTGCGTTTGGAGCATATTCAATGCGAGATTACAAAGAAGAATTTGAAAGGCGCGTCGCCTTTATTAAAAACATTGTCGCTGAAAGCGGCGTTAAAGGTATTGTTTTTGGGAACAGCGGCGGGAAAGACTCGGCTCTTGTCGGAATCCTTTGTAAGTTCGCTTGCGACAACACGGTCGGGGTTATTATGCCATGTTCGTCGCGACGTAATTTTGAAGAGGATTCGATAGACGCTCGTGAATTTGCCGACAAATTTAAAATCGAAACGCGCGTCGTAGACTTAACCCCAGTCAAAGAGGCGGAGCTTAAGCAACTTTCAAACGTTGTGAAAATGGTTCCGGCTTCCGAAATTAATATCGCGCCGCGTCTGAGAATGACGACGCTTTATGCGATTGCCGCTTGCGAATCACGTCTTGTCGCGGGAACGGGTAATCGTAGCGAGACATACGTTGGATACTTTACGAAATGGGGCGACGGCGCGCACGACTTCAATCCAATATCCGACTTGACGGTAACGGAAATATACGAATTTCTTCGTTACCTCGACGCGCCTCGACGAATCATTCAAAAGGCTCCTTCCGCGGGTCTTTATGACGCTCAAACTGACGAAGCGGATATGGGGTTCAAATATTCAGATCTCGACGCCTATATAACGACTGGCAACGTTGATCCTAGCGTTAAGGAACGAATCGATGAGATGCATCGACGTAGCCAACATAAACGCGAGGATATTAAACGCTTTAAAAACGTTTGAACGCCATGTGGTTCAGCGAATATCCGATTCCGCCGGTAACGCAAAGGACGTCTTCGCAAATTTGAGCAAAGGCGTCCTTTATGGCGGAAACAGAATATGAAAGTTCTATTTTTTAATCAGGATCGTCGCCTTTCCAGAAGAGGGAAACTGGAAGAAAAGCGTTTTACTATCGTTATCCCATCGAACGTTTTTCACGGGAACGCCGTCAACGAGGATTTCTGCGGGACGGTCCGTAAGTTTGACGAGCGAACTCGCGATAATTTTAGCGGGAGAAGACGTTTCTATTTCAACGACAGTCCCGTTTTCTTTTTCAACTAGCGATTCGATTCGACAACTAGACGCCAAAACCGCTGGAGCAGCGACCGTAACAGAATCCAGGTCGAGCAACCACGCTCGTTCTCCACCGTTAAGCGTTACAACTTTTTGAATTTGAAGGAGGGGGTCAAACAAATTGACATAGTTTCCTCTGAGAATAAGGGACTCGTCAGAAATCGATTCCGTAAGAACTGCCGCGAGAAGATAGGGACCGCGCTTTTTCAGGAAGTAGTTGCGTTCGATATAACGTCCGCCCGTTTCCGTAATTGCATCTGCGACAATCTTTCGATATTCGTCGGCGTTTTGGTTGGAACGCGAAAAATAACTTGGTCGTTTTCGTTCGACGTAGACATAACCAGAACCAAAAGAATATTTTCCAGAATCTTGATCCGGTTTAAGTCCCATACTCGTCAAGAGATGATCGCCGGGCGTTTCAAAAGCTGGTTCAGAAGAATTCCACCAGTCTCGCGCTTTGTTATATCCGTCAAGACGCGAATCGACAAATATTAACGCGCCTCCGCGAGAGACCCAATCTGCAAGAGCGGCGTGTAGTCCCGGAGAGGAAGGTTTTTGATAATCATAACTCAAAATGAGAACTTTATAGGAATCAAGATAACCGGGATAGCGCGCCGCATGATCAAGGACAGGGACGTCAACTGGAATTCCCCTCTTAATCAAAGGAAAAGTCAGTCCTGTAAAATCTGTTAGCGAGCGCAATTCGTTGAACGTCGGACGTAGCGGATCAACGGGATCTTTAATTCCACATTCTGAATCAGTCGGTTTGGCGCGTTGATACATTGACGAATCGGCAAGCAAAACGCCAATTCCTTCCGTAGCGCCCTTTGGCGAGGCGGCGTGTTCTTCGTGATTGGCTTGGGATGCGTCCAACCAAGCAACGTCAGGATGGTCCATGTCGCGAAGCTGTTGGAAGACAAGCGAGAGCGTCGTAGCATAATCTTGGGGAATCGTCGTCGCGTTAGGTTTGCCTGCTGGATAGGTTCCTAGGAAAATACGTTGCGGCCATGGCGCAACTTCGTAATAACAGGAGCCTGACCTCATTAACGACGCGACAAGAGTGCAAAGGTAATTTGTCTTATAGTCGTTCCAGTCGTAATTGGGATTATCTTCTATCGGATCGTTAAGATAGTAAACGCGTTTACCTGTTCCTCGCGTCATTTCTTGCATGACGCCGTATTCGAGAAGAGCAACCTCAAAAGTGCGTTCGCCGAAATGACCGTCGTAGAAATTGCCAAAGCGCGCCGTGCCTGTCCAGGTCTGAACGATGAGCCCGTCGACTCCGGGAAGATCAAGCAAAGCAGATTCTGGACTAACCATCTGAATCTGAGCGTAACTCAAGAGACTATGAGTCGCAACGAACAGTTTAAGCGGACGATTGTACTTTTTAAGGGAGTACTCCTTAAGAGAAGTCCCAACGCGATCGAGCGCCCTACGGTAGAGATACTGCTTAAGTTTAGAGGCGCGATATTGGGCGTCGCAAGATGAATCCGGACGTATCCAATCCTCATTATAGAATATTTTCCATTCCCGTTTAAAAGAATCTCCAAACCCCGTAAACGCCCAAAACTCAGGTTCTTCAAGGTAGATTTCGTCAATTCCGGCGTCTATGAGTTTACGGAGTCGCGCAGAGAGATATTCTGTGAAAGAGACGCTGGGCGAAAGGTATGGCGTTGCTGGATCATGTTGCATGCGCGAATCGTCAGCCTGAACCTGAGCGTCGTCCCAGTGGTCGACTCCGTCGAAATCGCCGTTGAGGTACTCGTTATATCCTCCCCATGCGATTCCCGTCATGACGGCAATTCTGGAACCGCTTTTTTCTCGCCATTCTGGGAGCGAGTCAAGAACATCGTCGGAAACGCCGTAAACCATGACGAGATCCGTTTTGAGGTCGTACCTTGGATCATACTTACCCGCCTGTTGATAAGAGGTCAATTCTAAATCTCGAGGCGTAATAAGATTGGGAACAGGTTTGATTGTTGGTTCTTCCGCAAACGAACTGATAAGGCAGAGATCAAACGCCGCAACCCAAGAAAGAACGACAATAAGGACGGCTAAATTGAATCGAGGACGATTGTTTTTCATGGAAGCACGCTATGTAAACAGAAGAAAAGGAGCAATAGTTCTTTGGTAACTCGCCAAATAACAAACTAGGCGTGTTCTGATAGATTCATGAACACGCCTATTCCGTTTCAGAAGAGTGAAAATCAAGCATCTTCAGCGACGGGACCGACAAATTCGTAATAATCGTCAATCGCTTGAGAGGAACCGTTTTCAACTAGCGCGATAATGCCGGTAATATTCGCAAGTTCTTTGATAATATAATATTCGGCAACCTTCTTTTTACGA
>CAMZHY010000344.1 GCA_947307005.1 uncultured Planctomycetaceae bacterium | reverse complement strand
CGCGTCAAAGGAAGGGGCGCGATTTCGTTTCCGCGTTGACGACGTCGGCGGTATCCCATATAATATCGGGGTCGTCGACGCGTCGGTTGCGCCGCGTCGAATGGAGCGTCGGTTTGGAGTTTTTACGTATTTGGGAGCGTCAACCTTGAGCGCGATACCTTCCGGAATTAAGCGAGCTTGCGACGTCGTTCTGCCTTTTACGACGTCGGGGCGACTCGCGAAGTGGTCGTATGAATTGGATCGCGTCAACGCGCTAGAGCCGAAGTTCCAGAAGCTTTCCGACGTCGAGTTGCGGAAATTCAGTCTTTCGCTCCGCTACCGCGCGCGCAGCGGCGAGCCGCTCGCGAAGCTCTTGCCAGAGGCGTTCGCGCTCGTTCGCGAGGCGGGGACGCGCACGATCGGGATGCGCCACTTCGACGTTCAGATTCTTGGCGGGATCGCGATGTTCAACCATTCGATCGTCGAGATGCAAACGGGCGAAGGCAAGACGCTGACGGCGACCGCGCCGATGTATCTGAGGGCGCTCGCGGGCAAGGGCGCCCTTCTCGCGACGGTCAACGACTACCTCGCCGCGCGCGACGCGGAGCTGATGGGTCCGATCTACAACGCGCTCGGGATGAAGGTCGGCGTGATCCAGACGGAGCAGGCGACGGACGACCGCCGCAAAGCGTACCAGTGCGACTTAACTTACGGGACTGCGAAGGAGTTCGGGTTCGACTTCCTCCGCGACAGGTTGCTGCTCCGCCGCATTCGCGAGGGTCAGACGGATATTCTCGGCTCGATGCTCAACGAGCAGCGCGAGAAGGACGAGCAGCCGACGCAGCGTCAAGAGCCGTATTTCTGCCTCGTCGACGAGGCGGACTCCATTCTGATCGACGAAGCGAGCACGCCTCTTATCATCAGCGCGCTCCCGACCGAAGAGCAGAAACAGGAGGTCGAAGCGTACAAGTGGGCGGCGGACTCGATCTACGAGTTCATCGAGGACGAAGACTACACCTACGACCACGACAAGCGCGAAGTCGAACTGACCCGCGAAGGACGCCTCAAGGCGCGACGGTTGCCGAAGCCGGAAGCGATGGAGCGCACGGGCTTGTTCCATATCTACGAATTCGTCAAGCGCGCGATCAAGGTCGACCGGGAGTTTCATCTGGATCAGCAGTACGTGGTTCGCGACGGCGAGATCGTGATCGTTGACGAGTTTACGGGGCGCCTCGGGGAAGGACGCAAATGGCGCGAAGGAATCCATCAGGCGGTCGAGGCGAAAGAGGGCGTCGAGATTACGGTCGCGACGGGTCAGGCGGCGCGCGTAACGGTTCAGGACTTCTTCTTACGGTTTCATTTTCTCGCGGGAATGACGGGCACGGCGCGCGCGTCGAAGCGCGAACTGTCGCGGATCTATAAATGTCACGTCATCCCCGTCCCGACGAACCGTCCGCCGAGACGCGTTCAACTTCCGACCCGGATTTTTGCGACGGAACGCGCCAAGTGGAACGCGATCGTCGAAGAGATTTCGGAACTCCATTCCCTCGGGCGTCCGACGCTCGTCGGCACGAGAACGATCGACAAATCGGAGATTCTTTCGGGACTCCTCACGGAGCGCAAGTTGGAACACAGCGTTTTGAACGCGAACCGCATCGCGGAAGAAGCGGAAATCGTCGCGGACGCGGGACACTGGGGCAAGATCACCGTCTCCACGAACATGGCGGGGCGCGGAACCGACATTAAACTGCCCGAGGAAACGCTGGAGATCGGCGGTCTCAACGTGATCTGCACCGAACTTCACGAGTCGGCGCGCATCGACCGTCAGCTCATTGGACGCTGCGGTCGACAGGGCGACCCCGGCAGCTATCGGCAATATCTGTCCCTCGAAGACGAAATTCTCGAAAAAGCGTACGGTCCGAAGAAAGCGAAGAAAATCGCCGCGCGCTACGAAAACGACCCCGAAAGCGAGCATCCTGAGAAGAAGAAAATGTTCTACCGCGCCCAGAAGAAAGTCGAGCGCAAGAGCTACCGCAACCGTAAGACAATGCTCTACTTCGAAAAACAGCGCAAAAAGATGCAGCGCGGCATGGGGCAGGACCCGTACCTCGATTCGACGAACTAACGGCGATGCAGATTAGTTGTCGGGATACTTTCTCGAATGCATTTTGACTATTAAATCCCCTGATCCAACCGGGTGATTATAGAAATAAATTGCTTTGGGGAATAAACTTGGAGAGGAATATCCTTGAAATGATCCGCGTTTCGCGTTACGATGCAGTCAATTCCTGATCGGATCGCGCTTTTGACGAGGATGGCGTCTTCATAATCGCCGTTTTCTATTTCAAGAGCGTTCTGACAGTCTAAACCGAGCGTGTCAATCAGGTTAAAGAGCGAGAGCAATTTTCTGATAATTTGACGCGCTTTAACGTCTACGTTTTCTTCTCCCTTGAACTGCTTTTTAGAGAAAAAATGAAGGTCGGCGATTTGTTTCGCCGTTAAAAAACCGTCGATTTGTTTATTAGCGACAGCGCGAAAAATAAAAGCTCCGTCTTGGAACCAAGGTTCGCGACGCTGAAGCGCGTCTACGTCGACATTTGTGTCGACCAGAACTCTCATATCTCGCTCAACCGTTCTTCTCTGACTTCGTCAAGCGTCGACGTCTGGGGGAGAACGCCGAAGAGGGATTCCGCAATCTCGACTCTATCTTGGAAAGGAGCGCTGAGTTTAGCCATGACTTTGCCGTTTTGCGTAATGAGGACGTCTTCCGTTGCCGCTAGCAATAAATACTTGTCGAGATTTGCTTGCAATTCAGCCGATGTTACAGACATGACAAGCGTCTCCTCTTAACTACTCTATCATTTCGATATTGAAAACCGCTGGGAACATCTCGCGTATCGCGACGATCTTTAATTGTCGGGAAAAAAGCTCTAAAAAAAACAGCCCTAGTATACCTCTAGGATTGACGACGCTCAAGCCCTCGTTTAAGTCGAACCGTTTTTTTGAAAAATCAATTGGCGACGACCGCGTGAGAATTTCAGCGACGCGAACGTGGGGGCGCTCCGTTGTTTTCGACGGTAAGAAGCAAAGCTTTCTCTGAGTCCGAGCGGCGTTTTTCGTCCTGAGTCGATTCTCAGCGCGCATCGACCGTCAGTTCATCGGACGCTGCGGTCGACAGGGCGACCCCGGCAGCTACCGGCAGTATCTATCCCTCGAAGACGAAATTCTCGAAAAAGCGTACGGTCCGAAGAAAGCGAAAAAGATCGCCGTGCGCTACGAAAACGACCCCGAAAGCGAGCATCCTGAGAAGAAGAGAATGTTCTATCGCGCCCAGAAGAAAGTCGAGCGCAAGAGCTATCGCAATCGTAAGACAATGCTCTATTTCGAGAAACAGCGCAAAAAGATGCAACGCGGCATGGGACAGGATCCGTACCTCGATTCGACGAATTAATGGCGGTCGGTTTAAGTTCGAAAATCGACCGAGGCGCGAAAACGGTTCCGGACGGCATCGGCGGTTCGCTCCTTGTTAAGGACGGCGATCTTTCTATTTTACGTCTTAATAGTAGCGTCTTCTTTTCGTTCGGGGTCGGGTCCCGAACGCCGCGTTGTATCGCGGGAGCTGAAGGAGTCGAGCGCCGTCGAAATACTTCTGGAGTTTTTCAAGAACGTCGACGCGTTTCGCGTCCGTTTATAAACTTGCGGCGCTATTCCGGAGTAATTCAGGGACGCCTAGGGACGGGGCTTTTTAGAAGATCCCTAAAAAATGAGGAAACTTCAGGAATTGACCGTGCTATGAAATAGTATGCTCTTGTATCCACCTTACTGATTCTTCGTGACTAAGCAAGACAGGCTTTTCAACAGTACCAATGTTTAATATGATTTTTGTCGCCTTATCAAGATTAACAGGATTTATGAATGAAGAATCTTCAAGGACGGCATTTTCAATATAAGCGCTTTCAAAATCAATATTCTTAAAGGTACAGCCGACAAATGTTGTATTCCATATACCCACGCTGACAAAGGTTGACTTTTCAAAGCTACATCGAAGAAAAACACAGTCGAAAAATTCAGCATTGCTGAAATTGACGCAAACAAAACTTGCTTCTGTAAACTCGGTGTCATTTACTTCACTTTTGATGAACTGTGTCTCATAAAATGAAACCGTGCTGAACTTACATGAATACATCTCGGTATGATAAAGGTCAATTGCATTCATCACGATATCAGTAAACGAACATTCCGTGAGAATTGAGTCTGTCAAAAGCTGTAACTGTTCACTTGTCAACTGTTCAGAGCTGATATTATCAAGAGTAAGCTGATTTCCGCTTTCACCCTCGGATTCAAGCCATTCAGCATGACTGCCAAAGATACCATTAAGCTCGGTATTCATATATCATTCCCCATTTTTGTGATACCAGATTATCCGATTTGTAAATACTGTTCTGCCCTTTGCTGCCTTGCCGGTGTCATCGATGAACGGTGTAGCGTTTCCGTCTTCGTCAATGATCATGAGAGTACCCATAAGAGTGTAGGTTGTATTAACCTTCAGATTCTT
>CAMZHY010000343.1 GCA_947307005.1 uncultured Planctomycetaceae bacterium | reverse complement strand
ACGTCATTCTTGGTATCATTGGGGCAATATTCCTAAAAAAAATTCACTAAACGCCCGATCTGACGAAAAAAGTGCAGACGGGTACGACATTGCCGTTTCATACAAATTCGTCTTTACTCACATTCGTTAATCTATCCAGACGCCAAGGTTTGCGTCAAATGTTTTTTTCGAATTCACATCCTGTTTTTTAACGCGTGCAAGGAATAATTGAACGCCAAGAATCCGCTCGTCGTTGGATTTTTCCAAAACGTCGCAAGGCCGCCAACCGCTACAACAAACACTCAACGCGACTTCGCCTCTTTTAACGTCGTCCGAAGTTGGTTTAACAACAAACGACGTCCTATTGAAGCCGGGTTTGAATCCAGCTAACCTTTTATCGCCAAGATAAACGCCAATTTTTTCCATAGGCGAATCGCCTTTATCGTCATCCAACGCGGAAACGCTGTTGAACGCTTCCTGAGGGACTTCAAACGTCATCTCAACGTCGATGGGACGTTCATCTGCAATCGGCAACAACACCAGAGAATTACTGCTGGACCAGCGGAAAGTCGAACTCTCTCCTTCTTCTGGACCGTTCCAAAACCTTACGAAACGAGAATCGCCGCCGTCGCCGAAACGTATCTGGTAATTATCAAGTCCCGCCGGATAAACCTCAAAAGGATCCTGTTCGTTTGCCAACGACTGAAGTTTCATCGGAGATTTATCTCCTTCTATCCGAAAACCGCCGGGAGCTTGATTGCCAATTGCGGTCACGTGAACCACGTCAGAACCAATCTTGAGGTGAGTCCCGCCTTGTTCAAAAGAACAACAATGAAGCGTCGCGCGCCCGCCAAGAACTTCGATCGCAGGCGCTCCCTCCTTTGTTCGAGACGAATGAACTTCGTCCCAGTTAACAAATTCACATGAATTGAGGGTGAGACGCCCGGTTTTTTGCCTGGTTGACACGCACGTCTTGACTGGTCCCCAAAAAGAACAGTTCGTCAGCATGACGGCGCCGTCGTTTTCTTCTCCTATTTCGAGACAGATGGAATCTTCGCTCGTCCAACGTCCTACAAACTCGCCGTTCGTTATGAGAAGTCCCTGCTTCTGAGATTGTTCAACCAAAACAGCGCGTCGACACGAATCCGCGCCTATACCTAAAAAGTTACCGTTCGTTCCGCCATGACCGTGATCGCTAAAGTAATATCCACGACCGTATCCAAAGCAAAATGTGTTGGACACATAATGCCAATCAGATCGGGCAAATTCAAACGCAACGCCGTTGATATTGATCCACTTGCAATAAGGATCGTCCGGTTTATATGACAATCCAAAAGGCCAAAAGTGGATATTCTCAATGTGACCTATGTCATAGCATTGGTCGACAAATAGTCCGCGCCAAATAGGATATCCCGTCACGTTGCGTACCAAATGACGGTGAGCAAGTTCAAAATGAATTCCTTCGTAGGGATTGAGAAGACAACAATCCAGCACGCCAACGTTATCAGTATCCCTTGAAGCAATGCAGGGAGGATAGGGGATCGGCGGAACGTCGCTTTGACTCCACTCAGGATAGATAATGACAACGCCAATGACAGCGCTGTTGGAACCGCTGAGAGTAATGAAGGGTTCGCCTTCCGGTTTCCCCCTATTTGCGTATGTCAAAAGAGTCGTACCGGTAGGTTTTTCATCCTTGTTGACAACGGTTGGGGGAAGGCGATATGTTCCTTGAAGCGTAACTCCGGCAGGCAAACGTAAACAGCCGTCAAACCGAAATCGACCGCTTGGCAATTCAACTACGCCGCCGCCAGCCGAGCTAGCCGCGTTAAGAGCCTGTTGTAACGTATCCGTACTGTCGATCGTCTCGTCGGGAACAACGCCAAAATCAAGGGCGTTAAAGCGGACTTCGGGCCGATGATTACTACCATTTTCTAAAACGATGGGAAGAGGCGCGCCGGAGTCAACGCCTAAAGTCGCGTTTAAAGGCAACGCAAACGCCAATAAGCATAGTCCCAATATCAGCGCGTATCTCAAATTAAAGAACCCAAACAGCATTGGAAAATACCTTTTATTGTCCGAGGAACGACGATCGAGACAAACGTTTGTCAATAGAACTCATCTAGAATTTCAAACCAACGCCGCGTCGTTTTACAGGTAACAAACGCCATTCGAACTTTTTCCGAGTCGGGATGAAGTTTTGAATAGGCGACGCCAAATTTGCGCATAATCGTCGTAGCTCGACGATCTCCGTAGAGTTCAATAACATCGCGAAAATGCTCAGCGATAACTTCTTTTTGTTCGACAAGCGACGGAGGTGGCGGAATCGGACGTCCTTCCATAGCCGCGCGAGTTTGTTTGAAAAGCCAAGGATTACCGATTACGCCGCGCGCTAGCGCCACGCCGTCGACTCCTGTCTCACGCATGCGACGCACAACAGTTTCGGCGGTGAAAAGATCGCCGCACCCAAGAACAGAAATCTCGGGACAATTCTTTTTGACGGCGACATACTCTTTGACGTCGCGTAAAAAATTCCAATCGGCGGTTCCACGATAACGCTGGACAACCGACCGACCATGGACGGCAATACCGCTAATGCCTGCGTCAATCAGTCCGTCAAGAAGCGTCCAGAACGCTTTTTGACTTTCTTCAGAGTCGTCGTAACATCGACGAAGTTTAACCGTAACCGGGACGTTTGAAGGCAAGGCATGACGGACGCGCCGCGCAATCTCTATCGCGCGAACAGGGGCGGAAAGAAAGAAGCCGCCGCGACACTTGCCAACGACCTTCTTGACAGGGCAGGCAAAGTTCAGGTCTATGAGATCAAAACCAAGCTCAACCAATTTAAGAGCAGCGGAAACGAACACGTCAGAATCGGACCCCATGAGTTGAGCGCCTGCGGGCTTATCGGAATCTTTCACATTGAGATAAAGTCTCGATTTTGTCCCCTTGGAAACAGAGAGAACAAACTGATCCAGAAAAACCTCGCAGAGGGCAAACGACGCGCCAAACCTCCTCGCAAGGCGTCGCATCGGGGCGTCTGAATAGCCAGATAACGGAGCTTGTACAAGAGGAGCGTCAAAAACCAATCCGCCAACCTTCAGTGGCAAGAAAAGAGAACTGATCATCGACGGTTCCTATATCATGTGCCGATAAAAATCATCTTATCGTTAAATCTTAACTAAAGCGCAAGAGTCTCTCGTCCGATACAGAACTAAGAGGCTCGCTGGAACCGCCGACACAAAATTCCTTTGACAAAGAATAATCATCGGCAACCCCGCCGCCGCAACGATTTTACCCGACAGTCGTTGACGCGCAAGCCAACCCCAAACGCCGACAATGATCTGAACAATTACCAAAAGCAGATCGTAAAAGGCGATTCGAACGGCACAAAAACGCATTGGTCTTAGAGAAGGCAGTCTTCGTGATGATAGGTGGAATAATGCATATTTGGCGTTTCAATCTGACTTCGCTTCTGATCGTCGCAACTATAATCAGCGGATCCGCTTGTGCGAACGCCGCAACGCCTACGCTTTTCCAAGGCAAGTCTACCAAAATCGAGGCCGACGCAAAAAAAGATTATATTCTCA
Source organism: uncultured Planctomycetaceae bacterium (assembly GCA_947307005.1). Lineage (GTDB taxonomy): Bacteria > Planctomycetota > Planctomycetia > Pirellulales > Thermoguttaceae > RUG369. The sequence goes on along the minus strand of CAMZHY010000343.1, from coordinate 969 downwards.
GCGAATCCGACGGCGCTTGGTTTATCATGGTCAGGAAATTTTCCGGGGACTCGGCTGCGTTGCAAGCCAAGCGTCTCGTTTACGAAATTCGCGCCGCTTATAAACTGGAAGCGTTCGTCTTCAAATATGATCCCGATCAGATGGAAATGGACGCGCTTTCACAAAGACTGGGCAAAAACAAGAAATTTCACTACCAAACGGCGCGAGCAGTAGAATATGCGGTGCTTGTCGGAGGTTTTCCCACTGGAGAGGATCCGGCATTGCAGAAAACGCTCGAAAAGCTACGAAAATGCCAACCGAAATCACTCCAAAAGGACGTCCAAAGTCAACAGATCGTCCAGCAGTTTAAGGAGAGGGCCAAACAGGATCCCCAATATGCAGGCTACGGTCCGCTTGGAGGCGCGACGCCTGTTCCAAATCCGTTGCTCCCTATTGAATACTTCAATCACAAAGGAATCGTCGATCCTTTTGTCGCAAAACTCAATTCAGACAGCAAATACAGTCTCCTTAACAACAAGAAGACATATACAGTCCGTATCGCCACCTTTTCTGGCGATACGAGCATGAAAAGGAGTTCCGACTCCTTCGACGATCTCAATTCCCGACTCCAGTACGCTGGCATGAGAGCTGCGGCGCTGTGCGAAGCGCTCCGTAACAGTGGGGTTGAAGCTTGGGAATTCCACGACAGAGACTGTAGCTTCGTTACAATTGGCGGATTCGATCAGTACGGACAACTCCAAGAGGACGGTCATACAGAACTCAATCCTCAGATTGCCCAAATTATGAAAAAATATGGAGGCGAACTTGTCAACGACGAGTCAGGAACTAGCAAATATCGAGCTTACACAATCGTCGTCGACGTTCCTGAACCGGGGTCAACTGGTTCAAAACCTAAAAAGAGACGAATGAGCCTCGCTTGCGACTTGCGCCCTGTCATTATCGTTGTTCCTCAAAGATCCGGCGAGGAAA
>CAMZHY010000342.1 GCA_947307005.1 uncultured Planctomycetaceae bacterium | reverse complement strand
AACGTATTGTCGAGTTTCACGAGTTGGTCGTCCGACGAAAACAACTTCGTCTACGATTCTACGCAACCGCTCTTTACGAACGCGACAAACGGCGACTATACGCTTGCGGACGGTTCGCAGGCGATCAACGTAGGAAACAATCAATACGTCGACGCGACGACGAGCGTCGATCTTGCGGGGAACGCCCGTATCGTCGATGGGACGGTCGACCTCGGCGCGTACGAATACCAGACGGCGTCCTCCGCCGTTCTTGACTCCGGCGACGGACTTTTCGACGAACTCGACGAGGAGGATTACGAACTTCTCGCCGTGAATTTCCTCGATTGACGTCAGCGCGCGGCGCCGGGGTCCGGCGTCCGCCTTATGGGGACGGACTAACGCTTAAGCGCGGACCGGCGGCGACGTCTTATCCGATTAATTGACAAAGCCCCCTCGACGCTCGTTCAGACGGCGTCGAGGGGGCTTAATTGTCGGCGATCATTGGTTGCTCGGACTCTTCGGACAAACCGAACAAGGCGTCGCCGCCAACGAGCGGCGACCTAGAGTTTTCGCCAGTTCGCGCTTTTGCGTTATCTCGCGCCGCGAGGCGAATACCGTCCTCCCGCGACGTCGCGGGTTAGCCTTCGTAGGTTCGGGTTTGGGAGAGACCGTCCACGTAATTTTTGCGGGCGATTTGGGAGAGTCTAAAGCCGTGTTCGGTCGGATATTCGTGGTTGACGCAGGCGAGGCAGAGGTCCATCGCGGGGATTCCGATCGCTTTGGCGAGGTCGCTCACGGGCAGATATCGGAGCGAGTCGCACCCGAGGTCTTGCGCCATTTGCCGTTCCAGTTCGCTAGTGAACTGCCACAGCACGGTGAGATCGACCTTTTCTGAAAAGCTCTCTTTCTTGTATTTCTCGAGCAGGTATTTCGTCGCGAAAAGCTCGCCGTAGGTCGACATGTCGATCCCGTAGAAACAGGGCGCGATAATGGGGGGGCACGCGACGCGCACGTGGACTTCTTTCGCGCGGCCGATCGTCTTGATGCGCTCGATGAGAACGCGCATCGTCGTCGAGCGCACAATCGAATCTTCGACGAGGAGAACGCGTTTATCCGCAAGAACTTGCGGCATGGGCGTGTATTTCGTCATCGCCTTGCGGACGCGCGAGTCGCCCCCTTCGATGAAGGTGCGCCCGCTATAGCGGTTGCGCATGAGCCCTTCTTGACAGGGAAGATTGAGCGCGCGCGCCATCCCTTCGGCGGCGGCGCGGCTCGTGTCGGGCACCGGCACGACGATCCACGAGTCGTCCAGCTCGACGGCGGGCGCGTCGGGGTTCTTTTCCTTCGCTTCTTTGCGCTCTTTAATTTCAAGCGCGGCGAGCCGTTCGCCGAGCGCTTTGCGCGCCATATAGACGCTCTTGCCGTCGAGGACGCTCGCGGCGTTCGCGAAATAGATCCATTCGAAGAAACAGTGCGCGGGGCGCGGCGACGGAGTATATTGCTCGACGTCGACGGTTCCGTCCGGCTTGACGATGACGCAGCCCCCGGGGGGCACGTCTTTGATGGCGTCGTGGTCGAATCCAAGGTTGAAGAGCGCGACGCTTTCGCTCGCGGCGGCGAAGAGCTTGCCGTCGCAGGCGTAACACAGGGGCTTGATCCCGTGAGGGTCGCGCGCGAGGAACATTTCGCCGAGCGCGTTGAGAAACGCGATGCTAAACGCGCCGTCGAGCGCGATCTTTTCGACCGGCGCCGGCGGAACGTACTTCGACCCCGACGCGGCCTCGTAATAGGTCAACAGATTGGGACCGTCTTGCGACGATCGGATCGGTTTGGCGTCGGGCGAGACGATCGTTTTACGGCAGATTTGCAGGAGGTCGCGCTCGGAGTTCTTTAACGCCGCGCAGAGAAAATGCATAATGATCTCGGCGTCGGTCTCGCGCGCGAAACAGGCGTTGGGGTCTTCCTGCAAAAGCTTCTTCTTGAGCTCGTCGTAATTCGCGAGCTGACCGTTAAAGGCGAAGCTAAACCATTTGTTTCTCTTGATGTGCGGGCGTTCGAACGGGTGCGCGTAGCTAACGTCGTCGCGTCCGCACGTCGCGTATCGGACGTGCCCGATTCCCGCGTTCCCCAGAAGATTTTTCATGATCTTGTCGAACGCGTCTTTATGATTCTGGCAGAACGCTTCCGCGACGGTTCCGACGTCCTTGTAAGTCGTGAGAAGGGGCGTCCTATTCTCGTTGTACGACGTTATGCCGGCGGAAAGCTGACCCCGGTTTTGAACGTCGAGCAGCATCCTCGGCAACAGCCGCGTGACTTCCTTAGGATTAAGACTTCCGCAAAGTTCCGACGGTTTCTCCAACGCTTCGTCGTTGATAAAATGATAAATCGCAACGATTCCGCATTCCTCGTGTAACTCGCTCATCGATGAAAACTCGTTCTAATTAACCGATCTCAACCGTCGACTTCGACCCCGAGACCGCGCGATCCCCGCGCGTCGCGAACTCGACGGCGTTTAGCGAGGGACGGTCTAGCGTCTAAAGCGGACGGACAAAAAAGGCGCGCCTCCAGCGAGACGCGCCTTGTACGTTATGCTGAAACGATCGCGATGGAAACGGCGTTCGTCATGTGAAATCACCAGCCGTAAACGATGTTCGATTCGATCGTTTTACGCGCCGATTCGAGATCGACTCCCGTTTCCTGCATATAGATGCGGATCGCGTGGAGTTTGTCGCCGGCGGCCTTATATAGACACTCGCGGGCGAGCTCGCTCGTTTCGACGGAGCCGGTCAAGCCGAGGACGGCCTTTGAAATGACCCAAACGTCCCGAGGACGCTTCGTGACGCGGATCGGATCCTCGCCGGGATAGCTTTCCCGCAGCGCGTTCTTCGCGCCCTCCTCGTCGTCCGCCCAAGCGATGACGATGTGAGCCGGCGTTTCGATTTCAAATAAAGCCATAGAGTTCCTTCAAATGAAAGGGGTGAGTCTTATCGAGCGCGCGGCGGAACTTCGAAGCGAGGCCGCTCAAGCGGTCGCGACGACTTCTCCCGCGCGGTTCATGAATTGTAACAGAAAACACGGGAATGCAACAGCGGGCAAAGGGATTTTTTTTCCGCGACGACCGTTTCTCGCGTCGGCGGTTTTTCGCCGGAATAAAAGGAAACGGCGGATTGGGAACCGCTGCGAAGCCCCGAATCCGCCGCGCGTTTAGCGTCGCTCGCCGCGTTCGCTACGCGGCGAAGGACTCGTTAGCGATCACTTCTCGACGGAGAAGGTGTGAACCGTCGTGTGGCGATAGGTCTCGCCCGGCTTGAGGAGCGTCGTCGGGAAGCTCGGCTGGTTCGGGGAGTCCGGATAATGCTGGGTCTCGAGGCAGAACGCGTAGTACTGCTCGTACTTGTAATCGCCGATTCCGGTCGTGCCGTCGAGGACGGTGCCGGAATAGAACTGGACGGCGGGTTCCGTCGTGTCGATTCTCATGACGCGGCCGGACTTCGGATCCTTAACGATCGCGCAGAGGCCCATTTCGCCCGCCGGTTTGTCGGCGAGGACGAAGCAGTGGTCGTAACCGCCGCGGAACTGGGGTTCCGTAACCTTCTTGATATCCTGACCGATCGCTTTAGGCGTCGTGAAGTTCAGGACGTCGGTGACGTCGGCGACTTCGCCGGTCGGGATGAGGGATTCGTCGGTCGGGAGGTACTTCGGCGCGTTGAGCTGGAGGATATGGTCGCAGATCGAGCCGCCGTTCCATCCGGCGAGGTTCCAGAAGGTGTGGTTCGTCAGGTTCAGGACGGTCGCCTTATCGGTGGTCGCCGTGTAGTCGATCGTGAGCGAGTTGTCATTCTTGAGGGAGTAGACGACCGTGACGTCGAGATTGCCCGGATAGCCTTCTTCGCCGTCGGCGGCGGTATACTTGAGGGTCAGGTAAGCGCCGTTTTCGTCGGCGGTCGCTTCGCCCTTCCAAATCTTCTGGTCGAAGCCCTTGAGTCCGCCGTGGAGCGCGTTCGGACCGTCGTTGACCGGAAGCGTATACTCCTGGCCGTCGATGCTGAACTTGCCCGCCTTAATGCGGTTGCCGTAGCGACCGATGAGGGACCCGAAGAACGGACGAACCGTCTGATATTCTTCGACGGTCGGGAAGTTGCAGGAGACGTTGGCGAGGTTGCCGTCCTTGTCCGGGACGTTCATCTCATAGAGGACGCCGCCGAAGTCGAGAATCTTGGCGGAGAGTCCGTTCGCGTTCGTAAGGGTAAAGACGGTAACGGTTTCGCCTTCTTTCGTCTTGCCGAATTCTGCAGACGTTGCGGTTGGTTGAGTAGCGGACACGGCGGTTTCTCCATTGGTCTCAGGCGCGACCGTCTCGGCGACGGGCTGCGCGTTTTGAACGGGCTGCGCGCACGCGGCGGGCTGGACGCGATAAATGCGGAACGCGCGGAACGGACGGAAAATTCCTTGCGCAAAGAGGTTGGAGGCGGCGAAAGCTACCGCGACGCAGACGACTGCGCTGGCGATCGTCGATTTTTTCATTGCTGACTGTTCCTTAAAATCAGGGGGGATCGT
>CAMZHY010000341.1 GCA_947307005.1 uncultured Planctomycetaceae bacterium | reverse complement strand
ACGGCGACCTTCTCGTCGCCGACGCGGAGCGCGACCGTTTTCTCTTGGCGTTCGACGTTCCAGAGATAGCACGCCTTCGCGTCGGGGTACCACCCGAGGACGACGGGCGTCTCCTCTTCGACGTAGGGGACGCCCTCCGCTTGGAACTGCGGCAGGAGCGTCTTGCGGAACTTAAAGAGTTCGTCGAACGTCTCCGGAACCTGCTGGAACCGGTTCGATGAAGAGGCGAAGCGCGCGACGCATTGGGAACCCTTCGATTCAAGCTCGCCGCGCTCTATCTCATGCGCGCTGTAGTCGCCGAGGAACGTCCAGCCGTCCTTCGGGATTTCGTCGCAGACCTCGAAAGGAACGCCCGTCGCGAGGAAGAGGGAATAGGCGTTGTAGCCCGCGCAATAGCGGTCGGCGAGACCCCAGAAATGCTTGAAGGGACCGCGCGGCTTCGCGCCGAGGAGCCGCGCGTGATATTTCGCTTCGCGTTGCATGCGCGGCTTGATTAGTCCCCAATAGCTCGCGGGGATCGGGCACATGAACATCGTGTTGCGGACGTCGGCGAGCGTCGACGTCGAAAGTTTCGAAACGTAATTCTCCGCCGAGAGGTCTTGGATAATCGTCGTCTCGCTGAACGCACGCCCCGGCGGGATAAAGCGACGGTGCAACAGGACGCTGAAGAGTTCGATCGTCTTGTTCTTCGTACTCTCGTATTGCGCGTCGGTGAACATCCACTCCCCGACGCGGAAGAGCGCGCCGCGATAGTCGTCGAGACGAATCCCCGCCTTCTCCGACCCCATTCCCATAACCATAATCCCCAAATCGACCTCCGGGGACGCCGCCTGCGTATCGCGGAACGTTTTCGTCATGCGGTCGCAGAAATAGTCGAGCCACGTCCGCGCGTCTTTCGTGTCGTTCGACGCGCGAAGATCGGCGATCAGCGCGTCCCACCGCGCGGCGGAAAAGCCCGAGACGCGCATGAAGTCCGCTTTGCACTCGGGGCAGACGCAGCCGCCGACGTTCTCCGGCTGGATCGCGAATCGGAAATCGTCGTCGAGGAAGAGGTCGCACGGACCGTATTTGTCGGCGATCGTTCGAACGGACTTCACGCAGTCTTCCGCGCAGCCTTCGTGAACGGAGACGCCCCATCGCGTCTCCCCGTTAAAATGCTCGTACGGCTTCCACCTCGGCTTGACGTCCTCCGGCGGCGTCGCGCCCGGATGACCGACCGGAACCGTAATGAAATGGACGCGATAGCCCGCGTCCAGCGCGCGTTTCACGGCGGCGTCAAACTCGTCTGCGGGCGCGTAGCTTCCGTAGAAATACGGCGCGAGCCAGATATCGGTCACGCCCGCTTCCTTCCATAGGTCGATCATGGTCGTCGCCTTCATAGCGACCGCGTCGGGATTCGGCGGCATGGCTTTCCCGTTCTCTTCAAGCCCGTCGTATAAAACCTCGCGCGTCGTAACCGAGAGATGAAATTGGCGCGTTTTACCGTCGATCTTTCGGTATTCCCCCGGACGATACAGCGGAATCTCAGGACTCTTCCCCTCGGCGCCGTACAGAATCGGCGCAAGCGACGCCGCTCCGACTCCCATTCCCATTTGCGTCAAAAACTCTCTGCGCGACGTTTTCATAGTTTCACCTCGACTTACGCGTTCTGTATCGTCATTGAAGAAGAGCGTCGGACAGACGCCGACAAAAAGCCAAACGTTATTCTAATCAGAACAAGACGACGAGGCAAGAAATTGCGGTCTCGGCAAAAGAAAAACCCCGTCGGAACTCGTTGAAGAACCGCCGGGGCAAATCGCTATGTCACAGAACCAATCAATTAGGGAAGAACGCCGTCAAATCCCCCCGATCCTATAACGCTCGACCACGACGGAACTGCGGTTCGTATAGAGGAATTCAACGATTTTAGGAGAACGCAGTCTAGGGATATCCACGAACGCGTCGAACTCGTCTTCTATAGACAGTATTTCCGAATTAGAAGCGCGTCCTTCAATAATGACTTCGAAACGCTTTAGCGCGCCCCAACAGAAAAGCTCGATAAGGGCGCGACTTCCTCCCCTTCGGATACGGAAATCGCCAAATCTCGCAAGGTCGTGGTTGCCTCCGATCACGCTGAGTTTGTCCGAAGCCGAACACGACCCGTCTATCATAATATTGGGATAGACGATGAAACTGGCGTTTAGAACCCAAAGGTCGTAACGGTTCGTCCGCCCCTCTTGCAGCAAAGGACTGAAGAGACAATTGCCCCCGTCTATGCGTTCCATATCGTAGACGACGCGCTCAATCTGCCAGCAACGCAAAAGATAAAACGTCATCAGCAAAAAGAGATAGTTCTCACGGTTGCCAAAGCAAGAGGCGGGCAAAATAACGTAGTTTCTCATGAATCGATTCCTTCCAAGCAACGATTAACGTCATTTATCGGAAACCTATTGTTAGGCGCGATTTAGAACAAGGCAAAGAACGCGGTCTGCCCCTTATTCTGAAAGCGCGGTTATAACGGCGATCACTCCACAGTTTTAAGGTTTTCCCTGAGCAGTCGGAAATTGTACGAGTTTTGGAGTCAGAATTCAACTATTTTCACGTTGTTTTAAAGAAATTTTTAGAGCCTTTTGATTTCTCGAACTCTTACGCTCGCTAGAATGAGCGACGTTCGCCTTTTTAAGAAAAAATCGCCGTAAGACGTCGGCGATTCAACTTCGCTAAACAGATTCGAGTTGCAAGTTCGAATTAACGTCCCTTGCCGTCGAACCGCGTCTCTCGTTCGACGCGGTCGCCCAAACGCGAAATTAAAAAGGGCGGACGAGATAATCGTCCGCCCTTTTAGGAATCAGTTCGACGACGTCCGCGTCAGAACTGCATACTCATCTGAATATCGAAGGTGTTGTTGGAGGATTTCTTCTTCGCCCCGCCCAATTCTCCAGAATTGACGTACGCCTGCGTGTAGGCGGCGGACCATCGGAGCTCGGGCGACCACCACCAGTTGACGCCGAAGATCGCTTCATGAAGCTCGCCGTAGGTCGCGGCGGGAACGTTTTTGAGGTTGTCCATGTTCGTGTAGGCGTAGGCGCCGACGAGTTCGAGTTCGCCGAAAGTATCCGGCATAACGCCCGTGTTGTTCTCGCTCTTGCCAAGATTGCTGACGAGATGCGGGGCTGCGAATCCGCCCCCGTCGTAGCTATACGTTCTGTAGTTGCCGGGACGCAGGAAGTATCGGGTTGCGAGCGTCGAACCCCAAGAGGTTCCGTAGTTCTTAATGTTCGCGACGAACGTTTCGGAAATAATTCCGAACTGACCGCGCTGCCACGCCGCTTCCCCTTCGCACACATTATACCCCTTCTCCAGAGGAATCGCGCTGTTGAGGAGATACTGCATGCCGCCGGTCCAGCTCGTGGGACGAGCGCGCATTCTCAGCATGTTCGTCTCGCCGGGGAAGAACCAGTACGCGCTGCCGCCAATGTGCAGGATTTCTCGAAGGTTGCCGCAAGCGTCTTCGCAGCTGAACGGAACCATCGTGACGCGGGCGTCGAGAATAAAGCCGGGAGCGTCGTCGAGCACGCAGGCGCCGTCGTTGAAACCGCGACCGGAATATATACCGTTGTAAATACGGAGCTTTTTATCGGCGTAAAGACGCGTCGAGCCGACGCCGAATCGACGGTGAGGGCTGAACGACATCGTATTGCCGGAAAAGTAGGAAATCGTGGGCGAGTTGATGAGGAAGTCGCGCTCGCTCATGCACGTTTCCACCTTGAAATGACCGACCTTGACGTTCTGGAAGAACGGAACGTCTTTGACGCCGACCAAAATATTTTTGAAGAGCGAACCCGCCGAACGTTGCGAATCGTTGACCTGAAAAGCGAACGTCGCCTCGTAGTTAATGTAATCGTAACCGGTCCCTTTGACGCCCAAACGCGCTTCGCGAATGGGAAACATATTAGGAACGTCGCTGTACATCGCCCGATTGCTATCCGACTGGTCGACGGTAATCGAGTCCATGATTAACAGACCGCCGATCTTGCTCTGGAATTTTTTCGAGGGAGCCGGCTTATCCTGTTTCTTCGCAAGCTGCTCCTGCATCTTGGCGATTTCCAGCTGGAGCTGATTAAGACGTTCTTCCGCGCTTAGATTATCCTCAATCGGATCGCCGGTTGTCGCGGACTCCTCCTCTTCCGCAGTTTCCACGACCTGCTCGGCGTAGGGCGCCGTAAATTTCGTCGGCGACGGCGCCCGATCTTCGTCTTCTTCCGACGCGACAAAAAGCACGTCCATGAGTTCAGCCGCGTTCGCGTTTCTCTCTAAACCCGCTCCGGCGAAAGAACCGACGACAAGACCGAAGAAAAGCGCCGGCAGAATCCGTTCCGCCATCGTCCTTAACGATATTCTCATGTTGTCCACCAATTTGTTAACATCCGTGTCGTTGGCGTTTGACCGTGAAAGATTCGTCCCGAAACGTTCGTCCTGAAACTTCGGGCGCCAAATCGTTGTCTTTATCGGGGAACTGAGAAAAGACGATTCAACCTGTTTATTGTTTTTTACACGAAAAAAGGTCGTCGGAGACGGACAAGAGACTC
>CAMZHY010000340.1 GCA_947307005.1 uncultured Planctomycetaceae bacterium | reverse complement strand
AGGTCGATGAAGCGGTTCGGATAAGTTTCGCCGAAAGGATGACAGCAGATGTAATACCAGAATTCGCCTTTGTCGCGCCGCGCTTCGAATGCGCTTCGCCACCGATCGAAGTGACTGAGTTTCGGAACCCAGACGTCGAGACGGTCTTCGAAATGAATCGCCTCGATTGCGTCGATCTGCTTGAGGTCGGGTTCGATCGCTCTGATTTTTTCGGACGCCTCGCGCCATGACTTGACGTCCGGCTGGTACGGCTCGTCGGCGACGTGAATCATCGAACGTTCAAAGAGGTCGCGTTCGCGCAGATGGTCGCAGAGCGCCTTGAGAACGGGGGGGAGCCACTCGTCGATTTCTAGCGTGACGTTTTCTTTCTTTCTAGCGTCGTAGACCGTAACGCCGCGAAAACTGACGACGTGGTTTTCGCGGTCAATCCAGCCGATGTGATTAAGTTCGACGCGATCGAGAACGTGGTGCTTGAGCGCAAGATCAAGAAGTCTGTCAAGATTCTCAAACGTAACCTCCCAAGTTCCGTCTTCTCGAATCGACGCTTTGACGAAATCGCCCGGAACCCAGTAGACGTGTAGCACGTTCTGATAATGCTCGTCCATATCTTGGAGATATTTCTCCAAAATCGTCCAGTATTCTTCGCTGAGGAAGTCGACTTTATGTTGGACGGCGATATTTCCCGGCGACCACCAGTTCGTCGCGTAAAGACTACGTTCTTCGGGAAGCTGGAAGGGGAAGACTTCAAGCTCGACGGGAATCTCTTTGACGAGATCGCCCGCGGTGATCTTTAGCGTCCCGGCGTAGTTTCCGCTCGGCGTTTCGGCGGGAACGAAGAGGGTGATCCAAGCGCTTCGAGACTCGTCTTTAGGGAGCGCGAACGTAGAACGGTCGTAGAGAATCTCGGGAACGTCGCCCGGGGCTTTGCGCGTTACGATACTGTCGGCGCTTGGCGTGTTGTGTTCGATATGAATTGTTCCAACTTCGCGGATACGAACGTTCGCAGCCGGGACGAGACCGTTTTGCTCGACTCCCGTAAGGGACGAGATTTCGAGTTTGACGGCGTCTAGCGGCGCGTCGGAGCGAAGTCCGATTTGCGCGGACTCGTATTCGTTTCCAGCCGATTTAAAACGAATCGGAGCCTCGGCGCCGGCGGGCGTCTCCGGAAAGATTTTGTCGCAGACGTCCGCCTGCCAAACGGCGATCGTTTGACCGTAAACGACGGCGCCCGCGCACAGCGCGACCGACGCGGCGAGAAAAGACGCCGCTTGCCTCGTAAAACGCCAGAGTTTCATGGGAGTGTCTCCTTGGGGTGATTTTGAAAAGAGACGGCGTGAAAACCAGAGGTCCGCCTCTTTCGCAAATTCTATCAGGTTCGCGACGGAGTTTCCAGCGTTTAAAACGAAACGGCGAAAGATCGCTGAGAATCCGTTGGAACGGCGCCCCTCGCTTTTATTTCTCCGGCGCGTATAATATCCGAGATTCTTTCGTGGTTTGACGTTCGACGTCGACGGCGAAAACGAACAAATAGCGAATCAAATTGCGCGCGTCAAATACCGCTAATATTAACAACAAGGAAAGACTGCCATGACCGTTGAACGTCAACCGAATCTTAAGGCGACCGACCCGGAGGTTTACGATCTGATCCAAAAACAGGCGAACTATGAACGCACGACGCTCAAGATGATCGCTTCGGAAAGCTACGCGATCGAAAACGTCCTCGAAGCTTGCGGTTCCATTCTCACGAACAAGTATGCGGAAGGTTACCCTGGGGCTCGTTATTACGAGGGAAACGAGTTCGTCGACGCGATCGAAAATCTGGCGATCGAGCGAGGCAAGGCGCTCTTCGGATGCGAACATATGAACGTTCAGCCGTATTCCGGCTCGCCTGCGAACAACGCCGTCTATCGCGCGCTTCTCAACGTTGGCGATAAGATTATGGGCGTCCCCGTTTCGGACGGCGGTCACCTCACTCACGGGTGGAAGGTGAGCTTCTCCGGAAAAGACTTCGTTCAAATTCCTTACCGTCCAAATCAGGAAACCGGTCGGCTCGACATGGACGAGGTGCGCGAGATCGCGCGTCGCGAGCAACCGAAACTCATCTGGGCCGGCATGAGCGCCTATCCTTTCAAACTCGATTACGCCGCGTTCGCCGAGATTGCGGAAGAGGTCGGCGCGTATCTCGTCGCCGATATCGCGCATATCAACGCGCTCATTATCGCCGGCGTTCATCCGGATCCCGTCCCGTACTGCGACGTCGTGACGAGTACGGCGCATAAGATGTTGCGCGGTCCTCGCGCGGGCTTCATCATGTCCAAGATTGAAGACCGATATCACGAGAAGTACCATCCGACGAGCAAGTGGAATCTCGCGAAACTCATCGACCGCGGCGTTTTCCCGACGCTTCAGGGCGGGCCGCATATGCACGCCATCGCCGGCATGGCGGCGATCTTCAAGTACGCGCAGACGGACGAGTTCAAGAGTTACGGCGCGCAGATCGTCAAGAACGCTCAGGCGCTTTGCGAAGAGCTTAAGGCGCTCGGACGCGCGATTGCGGGCGGCGGCACGGAAACGCATCTGCTTCTCCTTGATTTCCGTAAGGAAGAGTTCACGGGTAAAGACGCGTCTCAAGCGCTTGCGAAGTGCGGAATCATCGCGAATTTCAACATGGTTCCCGGCGATCAACGCTCGCCGTCGCAGACGAGCGGCGTTCGCCTCGGAACGTCCGCGCTCACGAGCGTCGGCATGAAAGAAGCCGACATGAAGAAGGTCGCGGGATGGATCGATCGTGTTTGCGCCAACATCGGCAAGATCGACGAAGTCGCGCCTCAGATTCGTTCCGAGATCGCTGAATTTTGCGGCGGTTTCAAGTTCCCCGGCGCCTAGAACCGGCGATTTAGCCTTTGCGAGGAGTTTTCACCGTGACCTTTGATAAGACGACCGAACTGAGCGTTCTAGAAAGCGCCGCCAAGTCGGGCGATCCTGACGCGTTATGCGAGCTTGGTTGGCGTTTCAAACGAGGATTGGGCGTCGCGCGGGACGGGAAGCGCGCCTTCGAGTCGTTCCTTCGCGCCGCCGAATCCGACGACCCCGCCGGGATCAATCACGTTGGGCTGTGCTATAGCGACGGCGTCGGCGTCAAACGCGACGAAGCGACTGCGTGTCGGTATTATCGCAAAGCGGCGGAACGAGGGTTCGCGCCCGCCCAGAATAACCTCGGTTGGATGTATCTTACAGGTTCGGGAGTCAAAAAGAGCTACGGCGCGGCGGTTCGCTGGTTCCGCAAGGCCTCCGAACAGGGGCATGCGGAGGCGCTGAATAACCTCGCCTACTGCTTCCAGCATGGGTTTGGCGTCCCTAAAAATCAAGAAGAAGCGAACCGCTGTTACCAAGAGGCGGCGAACGCCGGACTTGTCGAGGCGGCGGTCAATCTTGCGAACAACTACATGTCGGGAGTCGGTTGCAAGGCGGACTATTCGCGCGCGGCGGAACTCCTCGAAAAAGCTGCGGCGGCGGGGCTTGCGATTGCTCAAAACAACTTGGCGCATCTGTACTTTCACGGACTGGGCGTCGAGCGGAATTACGAGCGCGCCTTTGCGCTTTATCAAAGCGCCGCCGAACAAGGTTGCGGCGAGGCGTATACGCCTCTGGCCGATTGTTACGAACAGGGACTGGGCGTTACTCAGAATCTCGATCTTGCCGCTCGGTATTACCAGGGCGCGGCTCGACTTGGCGTCGCCTACGCGGCGCGGAAGTACGAGGAACTCTCTTCAAGACCGTCGGCAAAGTCGAAGATTGGGGCTTTTCTTTCTATAATCGACGACGAAACGGAGCGACTCGAACTTAGCGTCGGCGCGGCGCTAGAAGTTAAAGACGCGCAAGAGCGTATCGCCGCCAAGAAGGAAGAGTTGAGAAAGAGAAAAGAAGAAGAGGGGGAATGACGAATTCCTCTTTGATCGAACGGAGAAAAGGGCGCGACGCGTTTGAAACGTCGCGCCTTTTTCATTTGCGGTTGCTAAAACGACGGGGTCAGGCGGCACGAGAGATCGCAACGCCCTCGCCCGCATTCGCAGATAGGAAAAGCGGTAGGTTCAAGAAACGCCAGCCTTCGCGCCGCGTCCGCCATGATCGTCGTCGCGCCGACGCAGGGCGCGCGTCGGTATTCGACGCCAAGCGCCTCGCAAGTTTCGCGCGTCTCGACGTCGAGGTCGTAAATCGTTTCCATATTCTCGAAGAAGAATCCGATTGGGACGACGACGACGCTTGCCAGGGACGGATTGTCTCGCTTGTAGTTGCGGAGGAAGGCGCTTACGTCCGGCTCGAGCCACGGGATGAAAGGCGAGCCGCTGCGGCTTTGGAACGCGAGAGCGGCGTCGAGTCCGATATGGCGAAGGCGCGCGCGGAACGTCTCTGGGAATTGTTCAGACTTTGCAGGAATCTCAAAGGAGAACGGGGACGAGGGAAAGGTCCCGCAGGATTCGACGAGCGACAGACGGCGCGCCGCTGATTCGGGAAACGCAGACTCGAGCGCTTCAGCGCAAGAGTGGAGGAGTTGGCGGCGATACTGAAAAGC
>CAMZHY010000339.1 GCA_947307005.1 uncultured Planctomycetaceae bacterium | reverse complement strand
ACATATGAAAAGGAAAAGAAAACTAAAAAAGCCAATAAAAGTAAAAAAACCAATGTTAAAACTCAAGAAAGTGAAACTGTCTCTAATTCTTCTAATTGAATAAACAACGCTGGCAAACCAAATCAGCAAGGCGGCCCCCGTCGAAAAATAAATATTTCCATCGACCTGGCCATACGCTATAGCAACAATTCCGACGAGTATGACAAACGTTGTCGCGTTTAGTTTTACTTTCATCCTTTACACTATGACTCCGTTATTATCAATTGTCGCGATAAAAAACAAATCTACAAAACAGTGAGTGGCCGAAGGCGCTTTACGGTCCGAATATTCATTATTCAGGAACTATGCATTGATACGCTTCAATGACTTTTAGCATATCAAGTTAGTTATTTCAAAACGCTTCTCTTAAAGAGACTCTGTCAAAGCATGCTTCTCCAAATAAAAGTTTTGTAAAAAGTTTGCAGTTTCTCGTATATCGTAACCAGCCGCAACAATCTTGGACGCTTCGGATTTCCTTTGAAATCCATGCAGCATTTTGTCAATCGCTTCAGCCCAAACGCCGACCGGCTCCGTTAACGAAAGAAATCGACAATGATTCGTCACATCCATTTCTGTCGTTATGGAATCCGAGGCGACAACGGGAAGTCCAGAAGCCTGCGCTTCAATACCTGCGACGGGCAACCCCTCGTACAGCGACGGCATCAAGAACAAATCAAAACCTTGTTCGACGTCGGGAACGTCGGATCTGAGACCAAGAAACATCACGTTTTGTTCCATATGAAGTTTTTCGGCTTTCTTTTCGATCTCCGACCTTAATTCCCCATCTCCGACAAGCATCAGAACGGAATTCGGATTGATTTTCATATACTCATGAAAAACGTCCAAAATAAACGCGTGATTCTTGGGATGATAGAATCTTCCAACATGACCAATAACCGTTTTATCCGCTAAATGAAAACTATTTCTTACCCTCTCGCGAATTTCAGGATTATAGTCAAAAACTTTCGAATCAATTCCGTTCTGAACGATTTTAACCTTTCCAGACTCAATATCTTTTTTACTAAACAACCAGCGAGCGGCGGACTCGGAACATGCGAAATAATCTGTCGCGCAGAATCTCAGCGGAAATCTCAAAATATCCGTAGCTATCGCCGTAATTGGCGAATTTGACTTCTGCGTTTTGGCAAGGTGACTGTGCGCGATACACGTTGTCGCCCGACCGTATTTCTTGGCGATTGGCATGTAGATCGCCGCCGTGTTCGTCATGTGTCCGTGAACGACATGATATTCTTGATGCTCTTTAAAGAATTCCTTCAACGCTTTTCTATATTCAAAAAGCCTCCAAAAATATGTTTTCTCTTCCGTCTTGATGACGGGCGCTTCATAGATGCGCCCGCCCAACGATCGAATCTCGGCATTGTAATCCGCGTTTTCTTTTCCATAATGCGCGAGGAAATCAAACTGCACCTTCGACCTGTCGATATGTCGGTAGACGTTCATAATCAGCGTCTCAATTCCGCCGCGATCCATTCTCCCGACGACGTTTAAGATTCGTATAGGCTCCGACATCTTTGTTCCTTTAATTAGTCAAATAACCGCCGACCTTCGCATTGAACTCTAATCCAACGTCGTTTCATTCGGCTTCCGTCAGGCGAACGCTCTCTTCGAATCCGTATTTGCTCACCGTCTCCGTCTGTTCAAAGACGAGGTCGCCAAACACCTTTTTAACCACTTTCACGGGCGCGATTCTTATCGCCCAGTTAAACGCCTTGGTCAGCTTTATCTTCTTACCGTGCTCTTCGGCAATTAGCCTTACCATTTCGCTTGTATTCGTGTATTCGGCGTTCTGAGGAAAAAACAATCCCGACTTTTCCCCGTCGACGCATTCTTTGACAAACTCGCAAAGATTGCCGATGTAAATCATCGAGCGTCGATTGGGATAATTCGGAAACAGCGGACTCTTCAACGCAAACTTTCGCAGCGCCTGATAATTGCCCATGCAGTTCTTTCCATAAACCATCGGAGGTCTCAGGCAACAGAACTTGAACCCGTCGTCCGCCAGTTTTTTAATCTCCTCGTCCGCCTGATACTTTGATTCGCCGTACGCGGTAACCGGACGCGGCTCCGTACTCTTCGTAATACGCCCCGTCTCCAGTCCGTACACGGACATCGACGAAAGAAGAACGAACTGCTTGACGCCCGCTTCTTTCGCGTTTTTCGCAATGTCGACGACTAAATCTCTGTTGACGTCGTAATAGAGACGGCGATTCTCCGGCGTCTCCTTGATATGCGCGATACCGGCGACGCAGAAGATCGCGTCGACGCCTTCAAACAGTTCCTTTGCGGGCTTCAGTCCTATCGTTTCAAGCTCGTCGACCTGATATTCATTCGGCCACTGCGCAAGAAACGCTTTGAACGATTCCCCGATATAGCTGCGCGTTCCCGCTATAAGAAGACGTCTCAATTCTCTATCTCCACAAAAAAGCAAAACGCCGACGACGGCGCTTGTCTACAAATCACGGTAACGGCAAACCCTTACTTTTCGCGTCTCTTCATCTCGCCCGTTCCGCCCTCAACCACGGCGCTGTCGCCCTTGAAGACTCCGAGGCTTCCTAGGAAACACTTAATATCCATCCCGATTCCCAACTTCTTCGTATATTCTCCATCCAGCCTCGCCTTTTCGGGAATCTCCAGTTCGTCTCTTCCGTTGATCTGCGCCCATCCCGTGAGTCCGGGCTTAATGTCGTTAGCGCCGTATTCGTCGCGACACGCTATCAACCAATCCTGATTCCACAGCGCCGGTCTCGGACCGACCACGCTCATATTGCCAATGAAAATATCCCAAATCTGAGGAAGCTCGTCCAAGGAATGAGAGCGCATGAACTTGCCGGAACGATTGATATACTGTTCCGGGTTCTCCAACATGTGAGTGGGAACGTTGCGCGGCGTGCTCGTCTTCATCGACCTGAACTTGTGCAATTTGAAATACTGCTTATCCCGTCCCACTCTCTTCTGAGAGAAAAGGATCGGGCCCGGATCGTCGATGAAAATCCACACGCTCAAGACAAGAAATACGGGAGACAGAACAACTAGACCGCCAAAGCTCAAAACGATATCGAGCGCCCGCTTGACGAAGCGTTCATAAAACGAAGGAACGCGCGAGGTCGCCCCTATCGCCTCAAGGCGTCCTCTCTTGCCGTCGGCGTTTTCCTTCTCCGAGTCGTCCTCGACGAACCTAACCTTTTTCCCTTGCATGGGGTTCTGTTCTTCGGGTTGATTCTTAAAGACGCTGGCAGGTTTCTTAATGGCGGCTGCAATCGCCATAGCGACGGCGATTACGACTAGAACAACCAGCGCCCACCCCAATATCTGCATTTTCTTCGGCCCACTGTGTAATATCAGGTCCAAGACGTTTACTCTTGGCGAGTAGTCAGTCTGAGTTAAACGGAGCGTCGACTAACGAACGGTAAAAAGTTCGTCCGCTTTTCCAATCGCTACAGGCGACAACCTTGAAGCGTTTTCCCTTGGCGTTCGAAAACGCCCGAATTCGATTCAATCGCCGAAAAGTAGACTGAGCAAAAAGCGTCCCCAACGAACTAAAAAATCTCGTTTCAGTCGTTTGGAATTAAATCGTTTTTCGTCGATTTGACGTCAAAAAAAAACGACCTCGAACGTCGTCGAATACGAACTAAACCGATAAACGCGCCCGAGACGTCGACCTAACGACCAACAATCCGTCGAAGGCCCGTTCGCTCTAATCAACGCTCCCCAGTCAACCTATCGTTCGACAGGAAGCGTCGCTTCCGGAGTCTCGAGCGACGGCTCGTTCGACTGTCGCCAAAAGCCGATTCCGGCTAGTTTATTTTACTCATTTCGTAAGGATTTTCAACGTAAATCTAGCAAAAAATGTTTTATTGCGGGCATTTCTCGCTAACGTTCAGACCTCCCTTTACGCGCTAAAAAAGGAAGATTGCTTCAAATCGTCCTTTTTTCTCTCATCGCGTTTATTTTCCCTGGAATTATTGATTTCTAAAAGTTTCAAAAACGGAACGAAAGACGTCTCTTTTCTTGCGCCTCGGACCCGTCGCGACTGAAAGACGAAAAGAAGCCTTTTTTAAGCGACAATCGCACAGACTCTATCGCAACGCGTCGTTCGCGCTATGGACGTCCATGCCGTCTCGGTTACAATAATCGCCGTAGAGGAACCCTCCTTCGCATGCGGGAATCCTGTTGTTTTAGAGCGCCTGTTTTTTCCCAACCTCCTGGTGAATTCACGACGTTCTAAACGCAAGGTCGCTCCATATCGTCAAGCAGCGGGAAGCTATAGCGGAAAAGAAACAGGCCGCGACCGTCGCAATCTAGGCGGGCGTCTTATCAATCATTTTCAGCCTTTCGCCAGGGCTGTTCAGGAACAAAGAGTATGAACATAAAACGTATCCTTTGCGTATTCGGCACGAGACCGGAAGCGATCAAGATCTGTCCGCTTGTCAACGAGATGAAGAAAAGAGACGGGCTCGACGTCATCGTCTGCGTAACGGCTCAGCATCGGCAGATGCTCGATCAGGTTCTCGCCACCTT
>CAMZHY010000338.1 GCA_947307005.1 uncultured Planctomycetaceae bacterium | reverse complement strand
GCCGACGTTATTACCGTCGAATCCGTCGAGCAGGCGAGGCAAACGGGAATCGCGACCACGGCCCCTAACGCGCCGCGCCAAGTTCAAAACGCTCAACCCGTCGCGCGCCAAGCCTTAGTCGACAACAGGGCGGCGCAGCAGCAACAGACGCGAGAGGTCGTCGTCGCGCCGCAGAGCGCCCCAGTCGCGACTCCCGCCGACCCAAACGCAGCCCCTCGTCAGGGCGGATACGTCGAGGACGAAATTGACAGCGCAATCGTTCCGCCCCCCGCAAGTTACCAACCGACCGACGTGGAACTTCAACAGCTCGACGAATTTCTCGCGCGCTGGGAAGAGTTTGGTCGCGGAATCAAACGCGTTTCCTGCGACGTCCACATGCGCGAATTCGACGGCGTTCTCCAGCAGAACTCTAAAACGCCCGTCGCTCATACGTGGGGACAGTTCCGGTTCATCACGCCGAATCAATTCATGTACCATATCAAAGGCGAGTTCGTCTATTCGGACGCGAAGCCCGAAGGAGAATGGAAGCCCGGTCAGAACGAATGGATGATCGTCCTGAACAGCAAAGAATTTCTCCAGTATGATTTCAAGAATAAAAAAGTCGTCGTCTTCCCGGTCGTCTCGGAAGAACAAGACATGGATCTCACGATGGACAACGGACAGTTCCCGCTCTTCTTCGTCGCGAAGGCGAACGTCCTGAAAAATCGTTTCTATCTTAGAATCACCACGCCCGCCGCGAAGCAAAAATCGCAGGTTTGGATCGAAGCGTTCCCCCGTTACGCGCGCGACGCCCAGCAGTTCCAGTCGATTACCTTCATTCTCGGGCTAAAGGATCTTCAGCCGACGTACATGCGCAAAATCGGAGTCAACGGCAAGAGCAAAACGGACTTGACTTTCGAGAACGTCCAAGTCAACAAGGGTCTCTGGAAAATCGAAGGAGCCGTCGAAAAAGGTTGGACCAAGGAAGTTCGTGAAGAAGAGTTCTCCATTCTCCGTCAGCAACCGGTCATGCCCGACGAGGCGATTGTCCAAGCGCCCGCCGCGCCCGCCCCTCAAGTCGCCCAAAGAACGAACGTCGGCGCCCCCGCTCAAAACGCGCGCCGAGGCGTCGGCGCGACGGTTCCGCAGCGTCCCGCCGCGTCGACCGCGACGAGAAACGCGAACAATCAACGCTTCTGAACGACCGATCGGCGCGTCTTTTCCGTAAGATTCAAAAAATAATGGATTTGTAAACACTCAACCGCCCGCGCGCAAGGCCTTGCGCGCGGGCGGTTTGATTTGGAAGGTCTAACTTCTGAAAGGATCGTTCTTTCCCTACGGTATAAAAACTTGAGAAAAAGAGGAAAATAAACGTGTTGCATGTTGATTTTTCTTCAGCGGTTGGTATAATTGGGGAAAACTGGGGTTGGATGCTTTAGCATGCTATAGTTTTAAACGCGTTTATTGGAAAGATTTGAGGATAGGCGAAATGAGAAAGACTGTTTTTGCGATCTTCTGCGTGTTGACGCTGGCGTTCGTCGGCGTCGCGAACGCAGATCAAGTGCGGTTTTATTCGCTCATGCCCGACGGCGTCGAACTCGCCAAGGACGTCCATTACACCGTTCTCACTATTGAAGGAGTCAAGGTCGCCGATGAAACGGTTGACTTCGAGTACGGCGTGACGATTAACGACTTGCCGAACGGATCTTATTTCCTTTCCGCCGAGCAGCCGTCCACTGGGTATTTTGGTTCTAGAAGAATTGAAATCACCGGCGACGCCCTTCGAATGTTTCGTGGGGAAAAGATAAAGGACGACGAAAACAAGCTCATCCTTGGTCCCGACGGTCTTAATAAGTACGTCCAAGACTATCCGTATTCGGAAGAGGAAATTCAAAGAGCGCAAGAGTATCAAGCGGAGTCTCTTTGCGGTTGCGAGCTTCCTCCTCCTCCGGAAGAATGCGCTCCTTGTCAGACAACTTGCGCCGTAACCTGTTCGCTCCCCTGTAGCGAGGTCAGTTGTTGCGCGGGCGGCGGCTTAGGCGGTCCTTCGTTCGGATCGTGGGGAATTATCGCGGGACTCGTTCCAGCGATTGTCCTTCCTCCCATTCTTAATAACCATAACAAGAAAAATCCAGATCCCCCTGGGCCCGATCCCATAAGCGCCAGCGCGGATTAAGGAGTCTTTTCGGTTGCCGAGTTGGTTTCGGTTGACGTATTCGATAGGAGGAACGGGCGACTGTTCCTCCTGTTTTTTTTCTTGTTTCTCTCTCCGAGACTTTCTAGTCGAACGCAGCTTGGTCAAGCAAGGGGACGCGTCTCGTTGAAAAGAAATCGGACTCGTCGAAATTATCCGAACGAGTCCGATTTCTTTAGAGAACTACTTCAAACCAGTCGTCAAAGGAAAGACGGCGCCGAGATCGACGATCAGTCCAGTTTCTTACGAATCACGCGCGTCGCTTTGCCGTCGACGCGGGGAAGCGTCCCGACGGGCAGCACCTCGCCCTTCGGCGAGAAACCGAGACGTTCCTTCAAATGCTTCTCGACGACGTAGCCCGTAACGCCCGGCTCCGCCTCGACGAGAATGCGAACGTCGTTGACGCCGTGGCTCTCTTCCATGATGATCTGATATTCCGAATGGACTCCGGGCAGTTCAAGAAGCGCCTGTTCGACCTGCGACGGGAAGAAGTTCACGCCCTTGACGATAAGCATATCGTCGGTGCGTCCCGAAATCAGGTCGATCTTCACGTGAGTGCGTCCGCAGGCGCAGGGTTCGCGCGAAATAATACGCGTAAGGTCGCCCGTCTTAAAACGAATCACCGGCAGCGCCTCGCGGGTGAGCGACGTCACGACGAGTTCGCCGACCTCGCCGTCGGGAAGCGGCTGCTTCGTGACGGGATCGACGATTTCGAGGTAATACTGGTCTTCCCAAACGTGGATGCCGGAGTGATCTTGGCAGTCCATGCCGAGCGTCCCGACGCCCCCCGTCTCCGTCATGCCGTAGATGTTGTACACGTCGATTCCGAGACGCGCGTGAATCTTCTCGCACATCGCCGTCGTGACCGTCTCGGCTCCGAAGATTCCGATCTCAAGACTCGGAAGTTCGACGCCCATCTTCTCCATGACTTCGATAATGCGCGTCGTGTAGGAAATAACCGCCGTGAAAACGCGCGTGTTAAAGTCCCTCGCAAGCCGAATTTGACGCTCCGTGTTCCCCGAACCCGTCGGAATCACGAAAAGTTCCGCCTCTCGCGCCCCGTGATACATGCCGAACCCGCCGTTGAAAAGTCCAAAGGACGGCATGATCTGAACAGGATCGCCCGGTCGCGCGCCCGCCATGCGATAGCAACGTCCCATGCAGTCCGCCCACTGATGCAAGTCCGCGATCGTGTAAGGCATGACGACAGGCGTGCCCGACGTGCCGCTCGACATATGCATTTCGCGAATCTGATTCTTCGGAACGCAACACATCCCAAGGGGGTACGTTTCGCGGAAATTCGCCTTCGCGAGAATCGGCAGTTTGCCAATATCTTCGATCCCGCGAAAATCCTCCGCGACGACGCCCGCCTTTTCATAAAGATTACGCATGTACGCGTTGTTCTTCATGACATAGCGAACCTTTTCTTTAAGCAGTTCGTTCTGGCGGCTAATGAGTTCGTCTTGCGACGCGGTCTCGATCTTTTCATTGAGATACAGTTCCGGATGCGACATTTGTTTTCTATCCTGAATTATATAAAACGTTTCGTTAGCAATAATTTACAAGTCTATCTGAAGGACCCTCCAGAGCTGTTGTCATTCTAATCTTGTCAAATCTTAAGTCAACAAAATTTAATAGCGCCGCTTGGAAAAATTAGTAAATAATAATAAATTCCGGCGCTTCGGCGGCGGGATAAGAGTTCCTAACGAATTACGAGTCTCTCGTCTTTGCGAGATTCGCGTTTCTATGACGCAGCGACGGTTCCTCTCCCTGTTATGACGCCAATCCGATCTTGTTCCTCTTCAGCGCTTGTCCGAAACGCCAATTCGACGACAATATCAAAAAGCGCTGTTTTCGATCTTTGCTTTCCAACGCTTCCTAGGATACGTTTCATGTTTGACGCAATTCTTCTCCTTTCTTACGGCGGTCCGGAGTCGCCGGACGAGGTCGCGCCGTTCCTCGATCGAATTCTTTCGGGCAAACGCGTCCCCGCCGCGCGTCGCAACGCGGTGTATGATCGCTATCTGCGCTTTGGCGGAGTCAGTCCTCATCCGGCGGAGTGTCGACGTTTTATCCGCGCGATCAAGTCGGCGTTTCGCGACTGCGGCGACAGCGTCAGAATTTATTGGGGCAATCTCTATTCACGTCCGTTCGTCGCCGACGCGATCGAAAGAATGGAGAGCGACGGCGTAAAAAGCGTTCTCGTGTTCAAAAGTTCAGCGTTCGTCTGCCGCCATTATCTCGACGCCGTTCAGGATGCGCTTGCCTTGCGTTCGCCCAATTTCGTCGAAAGGCTCGTGATAAGATACGTTCCCCCTTTCTTCGAAACGCGCGCCTTTCTCGATTCCGTCGCCTCGTCCATCTTGACGGCAAACGCTCAAGCGCGCGTTTCGAATTTAAATTCTACGCGACTTATCCTTTTCA
>CAMZHY010000337.1 GCA_947307005.1 uncultured Planctomycetaceae bacterium | reverse complement strand
TCGCTGTTCTTCGTTAATCATGGTTTACATCGAGTGGAATCCAACCGCTTTCCATTATACGCTTCGACGTTCAATTTTTCAATCGCGTTTCCCCTAAAACGCCGCTCGCGTTGGATTCCGAGTATCGCGCCGTCCGGAGCGTTATATTGTCAAGGAGAGCGTCTTCGGTTAAAATAAGCGGGAAATTGGGACGCCGAAATATCGCGCGTTTTTGAGCGTTTGTTCTGCGGCGGACGCGCCCGACGTCGTCGGGCGTTTCACAGCGAGAGGAGAGATTCATGTCCAAGAAAAAAGTTCTTGTCATTTCAACCAGTCTTCGAGCGAAGAGCAACTCGGACGCGTTGGCGCGCGAGTTTGCCAAGGGCGCGGAGAGCGTCGGTTGCGAGGTCGAATACGTTTCTCTTCGCGGGAAGAAGATCGCCTTTTGCGTCGGCTGCCTGACCTGCATGGAGACGGGGAAGTGCGCGATTCAAGACGACGCGGCGGAACTCGAGCGCAAAATCCTCGACGTCGACGTCGTCGTTTGGGCGACCCCGATCTATTACTACGAGATTTCCGGACAGATGAAGACGCTGATCGACCGTCTCAATCCGATCTACTCGAAAGATTACCGTTTCCGAGACGTCTACCTTCTCACGACGGCGGCGGAAGACGCGGCGTTTGTCCCCGAACGCGCGATTACGGCGGTCGAAGGGTGGGTCGCGTGCCTTCCGAAGGCGCGACTCAAGGGAACGCTCTTCTGCGGAGGCGTCTCCGCGCCGGACGAGATTCAAGGATCGCCGAAACTTAAGGAAGCGTTCGAGCTCGGCGCCGGAATCGTCGACGCTTGACGTTTTGCCGAACGCTTTGGGAGCGTCGAAATGACCGAGCAACCCACGTTTTTCAGCGGCGCGGCGCCGCAGCCTCTCGCGGCGCGGATGCGTCCCCGAACGCTCGACGAGATCGTCGGTCAGCGTCGTCTTTTGGGCGAGGGGAAGATTCTGCGCCGCCTCGTTGAAAACGACGCGATTTCTTCCATGATTTTCTGGGGACCGCCCGGCGTTGGGAAGACGACGCTCGCCAGCGTTGTCGCGAACGTTACGAAATCGAAGTTCATCGATTTCTCCGCCGTGACGAGCGGAATCAAAGAGATACGCGCCGTCATGCAAGAAGCGGAGCGCAACCGCGCCTACGGACAGCGGACGATCCTCTTTGTGGACGAAATCCATCGATTCAACAAAGCCCAGCAGGACGCGTTTTTGCCCTTCGTCGAAAAGGGGTCGATCATTCTCATCGGCGCGACGACGGAGAACCCGTCCTTTGAGGTCAACGGAGCGCTCCTTTCGCGGTGCAAGGTCTTTGTTCTCGAGGCGCTTTCGGAGGATGAAATCGTCGAACTTCTGGAACGCGCGCTCCGTTCCCCTCAAGGGTTCGGCGGACAGAGCGTTCGTATCGACGGCGACGTTTTGCGGCTCGTCGCGACGTTCTCGAACGGCGACGCGCGAACCGCGCTCTCGACCTTGGAGATGGCGGTTCTTAACGGCGATCAGGGCCCCGACGGCGCCGTCGTCGTTTCTCGCGAAACGGTCGAACAGTGCACGTCGCGCAAATCGCTGCTGTACGACAAGAACGGCGAAGAACATTACAACCTGATCTCCGCGCTGCACAAGTCGATGCGCAACTCCGACGCCGACGCGGCGCTCTACTGGCTCGCGCGGATGCTCGAGGCGGGCGAGGACCCTCTGTATATCGCGCGACGCGTCGTGCGGTTCGCGAGCGAAGACGTCGGCATGGCGGACACGCGCGCGCTCCAGCTCGCGATCGCCGCGTATCAGGGCTGCCATTATATCGGTCCGCCGGAATGCGACGTGATCCTTGCGGAAGCGGTCGTCTTCATGGCGCTCGCGCCCAAATCGAACGCCCTCTACGTCGGCTACGGCGCCGCGAAGAAAGACGCGCTTAAGATGCTGGCGGAGCCCGTGCCCCTCAACATTCGCAACGGCGTTACGAAACTTATGCGCGAGGTCGGCTACGGCGCGGGGTATCAGTACGCGCACGATCTCCCCGACAAAATCGCCGATATGCAGTGTCTTCCGGACTCGCTCCTTGGAACGCGGTATTACCATCCGACGGAGGAGGGGTTCGAGCGCAACTACGGGGAACGTTACCGTCAAATCCTCGAATGGAAAGAATCGGCGGCGCGTCGCGCGGAGAAGAATCGCGCCGACGGCGGCGTGGATTCGAAGAAAGAATAAACGGCGAAGTCGGGCGACTTTGAATGCGAGATACGTCTGAGAGAGACAAAATGTCGATTGCGAAAACAATGGTGGAGCGCGTTACGGCGGTTATGGGCAACGTGCTGCTCGTCGTTTTAAAACTTTTCGCGGGGCTTGCCGGTCGTTCGTCCGCGATGGTTTCGGACGCGTTCCACAGCCTCTCCGACGTTTTGGCGACGTTCGTCGCGTATCTTGGCGCCACGTTTTCGGAAGCGCCCGAGGATAAGACGCACCCGTACGGGCACGAACAGTTCGAAGACCTTGCGGCGATCCTCATCGGACTGACGCTGCTGGCGACGGGCGCGACGCTGTGCTATCACGGAGTCGAGGAGGTTTGGCGCGACGTTCATTTGACGCTTTCAGGGGACGTCGCGGCGCTCGAACGTCGCGTTCCGACGACGTTTCCATTGATCGCGGCGATCGTTTCCATCGTCGTGAAAGAGGCGATGTTCTGGTATACGATTATCGTCGCGAACAAATTGAACTCCCCGGCGTTTCGCGCCGACGCGTGGCATCATCGGACGGACGCGTTTTCGTCGATCGGATCGCTCGTCGGAATCGTCGGAGCGCGACTGGGTTTCACGATTATGGACCCGATCGCGTCGGTCGTCATCAGCTTTTTCATCCTTTGGGTCGCGGTCCGCGTCTTGCGGAATTCGGCGTCGCTGACGGTCGACACGTCGTGCGGCGAGGAGTTTGAGAAGGAGACGCGCGAACTCATTCTCGCGATCGACGGCGTCGATCGGCTCGATCTTGTTCGCACTCGCAAATTCGGCTCCCGCGTCTACGTCGAGACGGAAATCTCCGTCGACGGAACGAAATCCCTTTTCGACGCGCACCGTATCGCGCACGAGGTTCACAACGCCGTCGAGACGCGTTTTCCCGTCGTCAAACACATCATGGTTCACGTCAACCCGACGCAGCTCGAAGACGCCGACGCGGTTCTTTCGTCCTCGCGTCCCGGCGCGCCCGAAGACGCAAAGGTCGACGTTTCATAACGGCTCCCTTCCGCCCCCGTCTTTCCTCTTGATTTTTTCTTGAAATATCGATACGGTTCCCATACGTCGCGTTGCGCGTCTAAAAATAGGCGTTGCGCGCGGTTTAGATAGTTTATTAAAGAGAAATTAAACGACGGCGGGACGGTTTGATGGGAAAACAGCGCGCACAAGAAGGATTGCGTCGTACGACGGCGTTTTACGCGCTGATCGTCGCAGTCTGCGTCGCCATTCTTGGCGCGACGCTCGCGCTCTCGGGACGTCGCGCCCGTCGGCCCGTCGCGTTTGAGAATCCCGATCAGACTCAAGAGCGCGCGCCCGAGGCGCTTCCCGGGTTGACGGCGGAAAGACTGCTGCGCGAAGCGACGCGCGCCTACGCCAACGCGAAATACTACCGCGACGAAGCCTACGCCGAGATTGTCTACGAGCGCGACGACGACCGCCGTCAGGCGTCGTCGCGTTTCGCGTGTTCTCTCGCGTTCGCGAAACCGAATTTCGTTCGAATGGAATTCGGACGGGCGCTTCTGCGTTCCGACGGGAAGACGCTTCGCGCCGAGATTCTGGACGACGCCTTCGCCGGTCAGGTCGTCGAAAAGCCCGCGCCTCTTCTTCTCACCTCGATTCGCGAGTTCTATCCCGACGCGGAATTTGCCGCGGCGGCGAATCTCGGATTGCCGCCCGAAGTCTTCTGGACCTCGCCGCAGCTGGCGCTTCTCTTTTCCCGCGACCCGTTCCGCACCCTCGCGCCGCGCGAGGCGCGGCTCAAACTTCTTGCCCCCGCGTATCTAAGTTTCGAAGGAATCGACGCGGAGAGCGTTTTATGCGACCGCGTCGAGGTTGTTTACAACGGAATCGCCCGCGTCTACTGGTTCTCGCGCTCGACGCGCGCGCTTGCGCGATGCGAACTGTCCCCTGAACGAATCGTCGCGCCGGAGCCGAACGTTCGGACGCTGGCGGCGCGCGTTGAATTCCCAAATCAGGTTCTTCTTCAGACGACGCCCGACGATTTGTCGGAATTCCAATTTGGCGCGGAGAAGACGTCCGGGGCGCTGCGTCGCGTCGCGCGCTTTGAAACGCCGGGAATCGCCGCGCTCGATCGGCGTTTTCCCGTCGAAGCGACGAGAAAACTCGACGGGGACGATTCCGAGACGCCCCACTTCGAAGAAGGCGTTCCGACCGCGCTCTGTTTCTGGAAGACGACGGACGACGACCGCGCCGCGTTCCTTAAGTCTTTTGCGGCGCTCGCCGAAGAATATTCGACCGTGAAATTCCTCGCGGTCGACTGCGACGCGTCGGATGTTTCCGACGCCGAGATTCTCGCCGACTGCGCCGCCGTCGCGCCGACGCTCGAGTCCGCGCGTCTC
>CAMZHY010000336.1 GCA_947307005.1 uncultured Planctomycetaceae bacterium | reverse complement strand
TATACAAACCTCAGAAGGAAGTTCGCTGTTCCAGCGCGTTCTATCTTCAGATAAAGGACGCCTTCTTCGTGCTCAGCGTGATTCACGGGATTGTGCAGCAGGACGAGATAACGCTGACGCCTATTGAGCGGCTGTCTTTGGTTACGGCGAAGGGCGAGCGCCTTGCATTTGACAACGGCTTTGGGTCTAAGGCCCGACGTCTGACTCTTGAAAGAAAGAATCTCGTCGACAAAGCGACGCGCTACGTTAAACTCGCGGGTCGTCCCTTTCTTCTTGCCAAGGAAGACGTCGTCGTCTTTAAGCTTGAGAAACCTCTTGCGGGCGATTTTGTTCCGCTTCTTCCCGGCGATTATAACAGCCTCAAAGTCGACGATCCCCTTACGGCGTTAACGGCGAACGGCTCCGCAATCGGAACGACCCGTTCCTGTCGAGCGGCGGAACTCAAGCATATCGATGAAAATGGTTTTTCAAGACTAAGATTCCTTTCTAACAACCCTGTGGGCAAGGACTTAATTCGCCAGGGCGATTCGGGCGCCCCGATTTTGGATTCGAGAATGAGAGTCATTGGCGTGCTTCTTCAGGTAAAAAATACGGGCTCGCAACTTTGGGATGGGCGGATCATTTCCGACGACGCTCTTGCCGTCGACGTCAATCGGGTCGTCGCGCTGATTTCTGAGCATTGGAACCTCTGAAAGCGCGACGCCTCGTCTCTGACGCGTCTTGAAATCCGGCGACGCGACGCGCGTTGATACGAACGGCGCGTCGTCGCGGACAAGGCGAAAAAACGCGAAAAATTTGCGGATTCGTTCAGGAATTGGAACCTCCGCTTCCCGTCGCGACAACCCCCAAACGCGGCGGGGCGTTGTTACTATAAATTTTGCAATGGTCGCGATTTAACGTCCCGTCGTCTTATAACGGTCGTGATGATTCTACTGAAAAGGGAGTAAAAAAAGACCTCGTATTCTGAGAAGTATGCGAGATATTTGCCTCGTAATATCGCGCTCTGAATTATAATATGGAAAAATTGGTAAAACTATAGCGACGCAAGCTGACCGTCACGAAACGCGACGACCATTTTTTTGAAGACAAGGAGCGCGGCGAACGATGAAAGAACGGAACGCGCGTGGGAAACGCAATAGGAAAATCGGACTAGCGCGCAGGCTTGCGCTTTGCGCGGCGGCGGTTCTTTTTCTTGGCGCGGCGCCGACGTCGATCGGCTGTAAAGCGCTCGAGGAACATAAATGCTGTCTTTTTTCCGACGAAGGGCTCTTTGGCAAACGCCTGAGATCGAACGTCGAAAAGGCGACGAAAAAAGACGAGCAGGACGCGATCGCGAGGGCGAATCTTGGTCGATCAAACCGTAAGTTAGCGTGGGATCCGACAGAGGAGGAGATTGCGGCTGCGGCGAAGGCGGGAATCGATCTGAAAGATTTCGTCTGGACGACGCAGCTTCCAAACGGCGGCGCGCTCTTCCCGACCTCGTGGCAGGCGCCGGGACCGGCTGTCGTCGTGGCGCCGGAAACGATTTCCGCGCCGGTCGGAGCCGACGTGATCGTCGTTGCGAGCTATATCGGACCCGACTCCGAGTATCTTCAGACGGGCGAACATCTTTCGTGGGATATTTCCGGAGTGGGGCGTTTTATGGAGACGAACCCGACGGAAACTGGCGTCGGCGGTCTCTTTACGAACGAATACAAGGGCTGTTTTTTCAATTGTCCGCTGCTGAAGAAGACGCGAAAGGTCGAGGCGCCGGCGATGACGACGACGACGTCGAACACGCTCTATCGCATCACGCGCGGCACGGAATCGCCTCGCGACGACGTGACGATTCTGCGCGGTCAGTCGTGGACGTCGGTTTCCTCGGACGAAGAGGGAACGAGTTCGATCGTCGTCTCGGCGAGCGACATTGGCAGCTGGGATAAACGCCGGGCGGTCGCGCGGATCAACTGGGTCGACGCGGCGTTTAAGTATCCGACGTCGGGGATCGGGACGATCAACTCGACGACGACGCTCGCGACGAAGGTCGTGCGTCGCTCCACGGGCGAGTCACGTCAGAACTGGCTCGTGAAGTACGACGTTCTCGGAGGCGACGCGGCGCTTGGTCCGAACCGTCAGCGGAGCATCGTCGTGCAGACGGACGAGCAGGGCGAGGCCGCCGTTTCGTTGTCGCAGACGAGCGGAACCGCCGGCACGGCGAAACTCAAGGCGACGATTCTTCGTCCCGAGACGGATCGCAACAATCAGATTGAAATCGACTCGCGAACTTTCTTCTACACGTGGACCTATTCCGCGCCCGTCACGCTCTCGCTCCACGGGCCTGAACAGTACGTCGTAGGACAGGACGCGCATTATCAGCTTGTGGTGAACAATCTTTCCGATTTTTCGCAGCGGACCGTCGTCGAACTCGTTTTGCCCGATACGGACACGCGTCTCGTCTCATGCGACACGCAGTGGGCTCAGGAGGCGCAGGATAAAACGTGGATTCGTTGGGATCTTTCGGGTATCCCCGCGCACAGCAAAGTTCCGATTAATTTTGCCGTTCGACGCGACGAGAATCCGCAGAAGCAGACCGATCCCCGCGCGCCGCTCAATCTCAACGCGCTCGTCGTTTCCTCGACCCCGCTCGGCGCCGACGGCAAGTCGAACGCCCCCGCGACCCCGCAGCCGCGTCAGACCGCGCCGCTAACGACGACGCCCCCCGCCGAATCTCCTTCGTCTATTCCGCCGACGCTCTGACGCGTCGCGCCGACGCCGTGTTTTTAAAAACGCCGTTCGCGGATTGTCGGACGGCGTTCATTTTTTCTAGGACGTCCGCGGAACGCGTTCGTTCCGCGTCTTTACGGACGACGAGTTTGGATTATAATGGAGCCGCCCACACGTTGAGGAGCGAGTTGGACGCGCAGGGGCGCGTCGTCCTGTTTCTCGCGAATTGCAACATTTGTATCCGTAAAGAAACGCAACCAAAATGAAGAACGAAGAGACGTCCCGGCGCGTCGTCGTCACAGGATTGGGCGTCGTCAGCGCGCTCGGCGCGACGAAAGACGAGTTCTGGAACGCGTGCCGAGAAGGTCGCGGCGGACTCAAGACGACGACGAAAGACGATCCGCTCCCGATTACGACGCGCGCGTCCGCAGACTGGTTTACCGGCGATATTGGCGATTTTGGCGAACTCGATCCCGCTCGAAAGAAGGCGATTCGCAAAGGTTGCAAGCTCATGGCGCGCGAGATTCAGATGGGCGTCGCGTCGGCGCAGCTTGCGATTCAAGACGCGAAGCTCCGCGACGAGTATCCTTCGCTCAGAGTCGGCGTTTCGGTCGCGTCCGACTACATCGTGACGCCGCCTCAAGAAATGATCGACGCGATTCTTGAATGTCGCGAAGTCGCCGACGGCGTTTCCCAACTGCGATTCGACAGATGGGGCGAGCGGGGAATGAAGAAGATGACCCCGCTTTGGCAGCTGAAATATCTCACGAATATGTCGGCGAGCCATATTACGATTTACAACGAGTTCTTTGGTCCGGCGTTTGACGTGACGAACCGCGAGGCGTCTTTTGGAATCGCGCTTGCGGAGGCGATCGAGACGATTAAACGCGGCGCCGCCGACGCGATGATCGTCGGAGCGACGGGATCGAGAGTTCATCCGTATCGATTTGTCGACGCGCTCAAGTACGGCGAGATTTCCAAAGAAATTCTCCGCGCATACGGCGCGACCGAGTTTAAGCCGTGTCTTCCGTTTGACGCGCGGCGTTCCGGGGAGATTCCGGGCGAGGGCGCGGGCGCGATTCTGATCGAAGCGGAAGAGACCGCGAAGAAGCGCGGCGCGAAGATTTACGCGGAAGCGGTCGGAGGCGCGACGCGTTGCGCCGTCTATCACGAGCGGAAACTCGGGGGCGCGGGCTGCGACCTCGGCGCGACGGTCGAGACGCTTCGCGAGTCGTTCAGGCTTACGCTCCAGTCGCTTGTGGAGAGATTTGGGATCGCGGCGTCGGACGTCGGGCACATTAACGCGGCGGCGCGGGGCGACGTTATGCTCGACGCGGCGGAAGCGCTCGCGCTGCGCGACGTTTTCGGCGACGCGCTCGATTCGATCCCGACGACGACGCTTTCGGGTCATATCGGCAACCCCGGCGCGGGGGGCGGCGCGATCCAGACGGTCGCGAGTCTGCTGGCGCTCGATCACAACGAGCTTTTCCCGATTTTGAACTACGAAGTTCCCGACCCCGAGTGTCGAATCAACGCGGTTCGCCAGTTTGGCGAACCGCCGGGCGACTCCTTTATTAAACTCTGCGCCAACGCGTCGGGTCAAACGTCCGCCGTCTTTCTCCGGCGGCGTTAGGACGCCGGTCCCCGGTATTCGCCTCAGGGCGCGGGATAACGCCCGAGCGCGTAAAGACGAAACCTCTAGGTCCGCGCTCGTTGGCGCGGACGTCTTGTCCCGCTAAATGACGGAACCCCTCTCGACGACCCCTTGGCGTCGAGAGTTTTTTTATCTGCGACCGAGAACCGTCGAGCTTGGACGGTTGACGGCGCCGCGCTTAATTTGACGCCGCGCCTCTAGTTCGTCGGCTTTTCTTTTGCGCGGCGCCGAGGGGTAGACGCGCTAGCGATGGGAGCGACTTTATTTCGCGCGCGGCGGCGCGAACC
>CAMZHY010000335.1 GCA_947307005.1 uncultured Planctomycetaceae bacterium | reverse complement strand
ATACTCGGGACGCGCCAAGTTCGGGGTCGCGTCGGCGACGGCGGCTTGGACGAGTTCGTTGATCGTTTCCTCGGGGGTTCCGGCGACGGCGTTGTTGCGGACGAGACGTTCGGCGTATTCCGCTTCGGGGGTCTCGTCGGAATCGGCGTCGAACCACGAGTCTTTGAACTCGACGGTCGCGTTGAGGTTCGCCGAGATGTTGGTCACGAGCGCGATGATCGCGTCCCAGATCGCAACTTCGCCGCGGCAGCGCGTGAGAAGAAGCGGCTTCGCGTTGACGGCGTCGCCAAACGCTTTCTTACCGTAGGCGGCGGTCAGGAGCGGCATGATCTCTTCGTCGACCTTTTCGGGGTCCGCTTCCGGGTTCTTGCGGATGCAGTACGCCCAGTGCTCGAGCTCTTCGCAGTATCCGCGGCTGACTTCCGTCGCGTAGACGGCCTCGTAGCCGATCGCGGAGGAAAGCTTGTCGCCGTCTTCGGAGATGACGACGTCGAGGTTGCCGGCGGTTCCGGCGACCTTCGTCTTGTCGTTGACGGCGGAGGTGCGGTAGAGGTACGCTTCCTTTTCGGAATCGATCTGAATCGTGCCCTTCGTGCCGAAGACGACCTCGCCGTAGCCGCCGAATCCGTTGCCGTTGATCGTGGCGTACGCGACGGTAACCTTGCGCTGCTTGCCGAGTTCGTCGTTCGGGTCGTAGTTCGCGGCGGGATAGTCGTAGAGCGCGGCGACGTGGTCGTCGACGTCGCGATCGAGCGGGCTGAAGAGCGAACGCGAGCCGGACGCGGAAACGGTCAGAGGATGCTGTTTCTTACCGCCGTGCAACGCCGCGATGAAGATCGACGCGGCGTCGAGCTGGTGGCTGCCGAGTTCCGCCATGAGTCCGCCGCCGGTGCGATCCCAAAGGCGCCAGCGAATAAGCTCTTCGATCGCGGGACGGTCGTACGTTTCGTCCCCTTCCTTGCGGGTCGCGGCCTCGTAGCCGTAATCTTCCGCTTTGTTGTACTTGACGCCGTTAAGCTCGCCGCCTTCGATGAGGATGAAGTCGGAAAGCTGGGCGCGCTTCTGATCGATCTTCTTCTGGAGCGCGTCGAGATCGCGCTGGAGAGTGCTCTTCTCACGGGAAAGACGCTTCGCCTCGTCGATAAGATCGGGGGTCTTCTCTTCGTCGGGAGTCGCGTTGATCTGATCGACGCGCGCCTGATCCTTGACGATGTTCGCCTTGATGGAATCCGCCTGGTCGTTCCAGTCTTTCCATTCGCGCATCAGGTCGCCCTTCTTGATATCGACCGCCTTGGCGCCTTCCGGAAGAGGCTGCTGCCAGCTGTCGGAACCGGGAAGGTTGCCGCGGTGCCACTGCGCGCGGATATAGTGAATGTCGCCGATCGCGGTCGAGTTGATGAGCGCAGTCGCGTTGTCATACAGAATGTTGTAATGACGCTGGTGTCCGATCGCGAGGTGCTTGTGCGTTTCATGCGCGACGCGAATCATCTCCTTGCATTTCGCGACGGAATGTCCCATGAGTTTTTCGGTCAGCACGTGGCACCCGGCGCGCATCGCCAAGATCGCCGCTGGAGCGTGCAGGAAGAGGGGCAGCCCGATAATGACGCCCTCGATCCCAAGCGCCTGCGCGTCTTTGAGAAGGTCGCGGTAGTCGTTGTACACCTTGACGTGCTGGCGCGCTTCCGCTTCCGTCTTCCAACCGTATTTCTTCATAAGGCCGGGACGAACCGCCGCCGCCGTCGAACTGTAGCAGTCGCCGTGGAACGCGCGGTACTGGTTGTAAGGACGGCAGTCGGCGATCGCGACGACCTGAATGTATTTCGGGTTAATGCCGCCGATGAGGACGCTGCCCTCGTCGCCCGTTCCGAGAACGGCGACGCGGACCGGCTGGTCGACGACTCCGTACTTGAAGTAATAGGAACCGACGCCCTTTCCGGAAGAAAGCTCGGCGCGAGCCGATTGCTTAAGGAAATCGCGGTGCGTCAGAGGACTGCCGATCGCGGCGAGAAAGTTTTCCTTGCCGATATCTTTCTGTTCGGTCGTTAAGTTTAATTCCATTTTTCAGCCTGATATTCTTTCGCCCGGAAGCCGACGGAAAACGCCGCGTCGGGCTGGTAAGGTTTCTGAAGTCCGACCCTCCTGAAAACAGGAGCGTCTCCGATACGTCGGGCGCGCCGCGCGGACGGCGGGACGCGCCCTCTTTCAGAATCAGAGCTTATACTTGTCCTGATCGATATTCGGAACGCCGCGTTCGACGCCGAGGTCGTTTTCCGGGGTCTCGTCGTCATCCGGATCGAACCACGACTCTTTAAAGGAAACGCTTTCGCCCTTATCCGCCGCGATGTTCGTCACGAGCGCGATGACCGCGTCGCCAAGCGCGATGCGGGGATTGCAGCGCGGTTGAATCGCGAGATCTCGGCAACTCGGATTTTCCTTAACGCACCACGCCCAGTGCTCGATCTCTTCCTTATATCCGCGACTGACCGCAGGTCCCGCGGGGCCGGCGCTGGCGACGGCTTTCTGAGCCGGGGCGCTCGCCTGCGTGTCGAGCGCGGCGGCGCCCGCCGCTTTCTTCTCGACCTTGCTCGCGGAAGGACCGCGCAAGAACTGAGAATCTTGCTCGCGTTCGAGGATGATCGTCCCCTTGCTGCCGTAGACGATTTCGCCGTAGCCGCCGAAGCCGTTGCCGTTGATCGTCGAATACTGGACGGTAACGGTTCGACGTCGTCCGTCGGGCGTCTCCGGGTTGTAATTCGGGGCGGGGAACTCGACGAGCGTCGTGATGTGGTCTTGGACTTCGCGGTCGAAGGAGAAGAGGTTGCGGTTCGCGGAGACGTGAACGCGCAGCGGGTGAACCTTGCCGTTGTCCGGGAGAAGCGAAGGATCCTCGCCGCGAAGGAGCGCGGCGCGACGGTTCGAAGCCGCGAGGAAAATTGAGGCCGCGTCAAGCTGGTGGCTGCCGAGTTCGACCATGAGTCCGCCGCCTGTGCGCTTCCACAGACGCCAACGGATCAATTCCTCCGTACTCGGGCGCGTATACTGCATCTCGCCGCTTCCGATCGTCGCGTCCTGATAGCCGTATTCGGCGGGCGTCTTGAGCTTCTGACCGTTGTATTCCGCGTCCGTTTCGAGCATCAGCGCGTCGGCGAGCTGCGCTTCCTTCTGGGAGACCTTGAGGCGCCACGCTTCAATGTCGAGTCCGCGCGCGTCGGCAAGCTCCTGCTTCCACTGCGCGAGTTCTTCCGCGAGTTTACGCGCCTGCTTGTCGCCCGGCTTGAAGTCGTACGGCATCGGCATCTGCCAGCTGTCGGATCCGGGAGAGTTGCCGCGGTGCCACTGCGCGCGGATGTAATGGACGTCGCCCAGAAGTCCGCGTTCGATCTGGTCGGACGCTTCTTCGTATAGCGAATTGTAATGACGCTGGTGTCCGATCGCGAGATGCTTGTGGAAATATTTCGCGGCGCGCGCCATTTCCTTGCACTCGATAATCGAATGCCCCATGAGCTTTTCGCAGAGGACGTGCAGTCCGTTGCTCATCGCCTGAATCGCGGCGGGAGCATGGAGATGGAGCGGCAGACCGATAATCACCGCTTCGAGTCCAAGTCTGTTCGTATCGGCGAGCAGATCGCGATAATCGGAGTAGACCGCGACGTGTTTGCGCGCTTCGTCTTCCGTTTTCCAGCCGTACTTCTCCATGAGACCGCAACGCGCGGCGAACGCGACGTCGCTGTAATGGTCGCCGTGGAACGCGCGATATTGGTTGTACGGACGAATGTCCGCGATCGCGACGATCTGGATGAAGTCCGGGTTGCACGCGCCGAGGAGCACGCTTCCCTCGTCGCCCGTTCCGAGGACGGCGACGCGCAGCGGCGCCGGATGCGACTTGGTATAGCTGTAATAGAACGCGCCCGCGCTCACGGCGGGAACGGCCGCGGCCAAGGCGCCCGCCTTGAGAAAATTACGTCGCGAGCAACCGCAAGGGGTCGTCGTTTTCTCAGTGTTAGAACTCATCGTGACTTTTCCTGTTGTATTGGAACGCCGGTCGGCGGAAGTCGCTCCGCAGAGCCGGGGTTATTCTCTCGTTATCGACGCGGAAACGCGTTTTCTTGCGTCGCGGCGCGTCGCCATTCATAATTCCTACCGCGTCGACGTCATTCGCCGCAGCAGCAAGCCGTCGCGGACTGATTGACCACAACGGCGGGATCCGACTGAATTCCGTAGTACTGGTAAACGTACTTTCCGAAGAAGTTCCAGACGAACCAGTCGAGTCCGCCCCAACGTCCGGCGGGAATCGACGCGAGGAAAAGACAGACCAAAAGTTCGATCGCGTCTTTACTGAAGATCATGAAGTGACCGATCTGATCGGGGAAGAAGGGATAGACGGTCGGCCACGGGAACTGCGAGAGGACGACGTTGAGCAGGAAGCACGCGCCGCCGAGCGCCGCGAGTCGCGAGCAGAACCCGAGCATAAGACACAGACCGATCGCGGCGATGCCGAGCGTGACCGTCAGGTCGAGGAGTCCGGTTCGCGACGGTTTGGCGAAGTTGCGCAGCCACGGGAGGCTCGATACAAAATCCATGACGCAACTCGAGTCGGAGCCGTACGAGATGTCAGGGAGTTCGCCAAGCGCGCGCTGTTCGGGCGTGAGGATGTTCCACAGAGCGAGTTGGAGATT
>CAMZHY010000334.1 GCA_947307005.1 uncultured Planctomycetaceae bacterium | reverse complement strand
TTCCGGGCGCGAATAAATCCGCTGTTCATGATAAAATACGCGGACGCGTTGCGAGTTAGAACGCGTCCGCGCACCAATGATATAACCGTTTTTTTTTTTTTCAACCGTTCCATCTTAACGTTTGGACTTTTAATGTTTTTTTAAAACGACTCAGATCCGACGATTGTCGCGCAAACGCAACTCGTCGCTTGGCGGGGACGAAATAATCGGAAAAATCTAAAAACGAGCGCACGCCCCGCCTTCCGCGCTCGACGACGTAAAAAAAACGCCGATTCGCAGCGAGGAACTGGTCTGCGCTGCGAACCGGCGAATACGGTCTTCTAGCGACGCTGCGGGCTAGTCGCCAAAATTTGCGGCGAGGAGGTCGTAATCCTCCTCGTCGAGGTCGTCGAAGAACTCGTCGAAGAGTCCGGAGTCGGAATCGAGTTCGGCGGAGGACGACGCGGTCGTCTTGGCGCGAACGGTCGACGAATAGGCGCTCGCGTAGTCGACGCCGTCGCCGAGCGCTCGAACGCGCGCATGGTACAGGGTATTCTGCGCGAGTCCGCTAATCGTATAGCTGAGATTCGTTCCGACGTTCACGGCGTTCGACCAAGTCGACGCGGTCGCGAGCTTATAGGAAACGCTGTATCCGACGGCGTTCGGAACGGCGCCCCAAACGAGCGTCAGAGCGGTTGACGCGGGCGCGACGGCCAGATTCGGCGCGGCGAGCGTCTGCAACGGTTTGTCGCGCTGCGTCGCGCAGTACGGGGAATTGGCGTAGTCGACGCCGTCGCCGAGCGCGAGAACCTTCCAGACGTAGGTCGCGCTATTGTCGAGGTTGGAAAGCTTATACGAAGTCTTCGTCGCGCTGAGAAGAATGGGGTCGCCAAACGAGGCGTCGCTCTGGTTCTTCCAGATAAATCGGTACCCCGTCGCGTTCGGAACCGCGTCCCAAGAGGCGGTGATCGTCGTCGCCGTCTTCGCCGTCGCGTCAGGATTGGCGGGCGCGGCGAGCGCTTGCTGCGGCTTGTCGCGCTGCGTCGCGCAGTACGGAGAATTCAGGAAGTCGACGCCGTCGCCGAGCGCGAGAACCTTCCAGACGTAAGTCGCGCTATTGTCGAGTCCAGTCAGCTTGTACGACGTCGTCGACGCGCCGAGCGTAACGTTCGTATACGAGGCGTCGCTCTGATTCTTCCAGATTAATAGATATCCGTTCGCGTTCGGAACCGCGTCCCACGACGCCGTAATCGTCGTCGCCGTCTTCGCCGTCGCGTCTGGATTAGCGGGCGCGGCGAGCGTCTGCTGCGGCTTGTCGCGCTGCGTCGCGCAGTACGGAGAATTCAGGAAGCTGTCGCCGTCGCCAAGCGCGAGGACTTTCCAGACGTAAATCGCGTCGGGATCGAGCCCGGTGATTTTATAGGAGGTCTTCGACGCGCTGAGGATAACGGGATCATGGAACGAGGCTTCGTTCTGGTTCTTCCAGATGAAACGATACTTGCTCGCGTTCGGAACGGCGTCCCAAGACGCGGTGATCGTCGTCGCCGTCTTCGCCGTCGCGTCCGGGTTGGCGGGCGCGGCAAGCTGAACCTGAACGCCGGTCTTGGCGCGGACGGTCGCGGAATAGGGGGACGTTTTGTAGTCGAAGGAGTCGCCGATCGCTTTGACTCTCACGTGGTATGCCGTGTTCGAGTCGAGTCCCTTAATCGTATAGCTGAGTTTCGATCCGGCGTTATAGTCCTTCGACCAAGTCGTTCCGTTCGCAAGCTTATAGGAAACGTAATATCGGTTGGCGTTCGGAACGGCGTCCCATTCGACGGTAACGGTCTTCGCCGTCGCCGTCGCGGTCGCGCTCGGAGCGGGGAGTATTTGACGCGGTTTGACGGTCCGCGCCGACGTGAAGTCGCCGTTGAGCGCTTGAACTTTCCAGACGTAACTCGCGCTGTTATCGAGTCCAGTCAGCTTATAGGAAGTCGTCGTCGCGCCGAGCGTTTTGTAAGAATCTTGGGAATCCGCCTTATTCCTCCAAGCGACTCGATACCCGGTCGCGCCCGGAACGGCGTCCCAGGCGACGGTGATCGTCGTTTCCGTTTTGGCGGTTTCACGCGGGTTAGCCGGCGCGGAGAGCTGCGTCGGACCGGCCTGCGAAACCGCTTCCGTTTCGACCGACGCCGTCCCCGCGTAGTTCCAGACGCCGACCGCCGCGACTTTGAGTTCCTTGCCTAGATCGCCGGCCTGAACGACGTAACTCGCGCCCGTCGCGTTGTCGATCTTTTTCCAAATCTGCCAATCAAGAGTCCTGTTGTTCTCGGCGTCGTAAGCGTATTCCTTGCGATACCACTGATACGTCGCCGCCGTCTGAGCGTTGGCGCCGGACAAAGAAAGGTTCGCCGTCAGCGTCTGACCGACCTGCGGCGTCGTCGTATTGAGAGAAACCGACGTGATCGTGTTGTTCGGTTGGAGCTTGAAAATCCAGTCGAGCGCGTCTCCGAACGCCGGGAGGTAATCGTAGTCGCCGGGCTCATACCAAGTTGTGTAAAACATACCGGCGTTATTGCGAAGCGTGTTGGCGTTATTGCAATCTCTTATCGCCATCAACCAACCTTTAGTATTGCGATCGAGGTCGGTTAGCTCCATCTCATCCTCATTATACCCCTTGCCATGTTCGTCTCCCCCCCAATCGTAATAAGTCGACGCGATTGTCCGAAAACCTTTTGCGGAGAAGAATTTCAACGTCTTCGACGTTTCGGTTCGGACGTATTCGGGGGTCATCTCGTTTAATTCATACGAATCGTACCAGCAGGCGATGATAACGTCGCTGGGAATATAATCCACGGCGTCGACTAAACTTCCATCGACGTGTTGATAGGGTTCGACCGTCGCGTTGTGATTCGGATCGAGCATATCGCTCCAGACGACGACCTCGGCGTCGGGATCGACGCTCTTGATAATATCGTACTGCTTCGCCACGCTCCGGCCAAAAATCTGAGCGGTCGTAAGTCCGGAGTTATGGCATGTTTCGCAATTTCCACCGCTGGTGATTTCGTCGAACGCAAGGAACCAAGTCTTCGGCTGAATCAAACGCTGAATATCCGCGACGACCTCTCCGATATAGTCGTAAAGCCCCTGTTCAGACAAACACACGCTGTACGCGTATGAATTCCATACGTTCGGCTCGGGCGTGTAATAGTCGACGTAGATCGTGTCTCCGTTTTGAATCTGACTGCCCGCGGGTATCTCTATATCGATACTCTTCTCCCACTCACCGTTGTTTTCCACATAAAAGCCGTATTCATAGTTATACTTATACGTGGTCTCGCCGCGGGAATTCTTCCTGTAGCCGTCGGGAAGTTTCCAATCGACATTTTCCACAAGCGGAACGAACGCGTTGTTGACTTTTTTGTAAACTTTGACGGGCGTTCCCTCGCGCGGAATCGGCAAGAAATCCTGCTTCGCCGCCGCCGTTATCTCGACGTCGTCAAAATAAAACTCTTCGCCTACATCGCCGGTTCCCTTTAAGTAAATGGTTATTTCATCATCGGATGTTTGAAATTCCAATTCAACCTTATGCCAATTGGTCGTGCCGTCGACGTAATTATAGGAGATTTCTCTTGTAGCGTCCCAAATCGAGATTTCCGCGACGTTCCAATCGATCTTGTTGACTTTTGTCTTTACCCAACAGCTTAAGGTGTAAGAAATACCAGGCTGAACAGTTATCTTGCCGGAACTAACGACATTTGTCGAACCATTGCTAAGGGGCTTAATTAAGAGGGAAGAACTCCCGCCATGACGGACCGACGACTTGAACGCATAGTTGGAACTGGGGTCCGTTTTGCTCCATTTATTTTGATTGCTCGGATTGGCGTTATTCAAGTCGTTGAGCGATTCCATGTCGCCGTCGGCGACTTGAATGCTGGAATCTGCGACAATACTCGCTTTTCCTCCTGAAACCTTCATTGGAATCTTTTCATGGGGAAGGCCTTCGACAAGCGTGGCGTCTCTGCTGAGAAACGCGTTGCCGCCCACAAACCCAAAGGTCGGAATGATCTCAATCTTTTTGAAATCGGCGTATTTCTTCACAGCGGATATGAACGACTCGCTGGGTCCCGCGTTGGTTCCCAAATCGTCGAAATCCATTTTCCAGACCATTCCGTTGAGACCTGCCGCCTCGGCGGCGTCAATCGTGTCCTTCAAATCCCCCGACGTCAGTCCGGAGCTATTCCATTGGCTTCCATTCTCCCCCTTATCGTAGTAGAACCATCGCTTTCCCGCCGTATAACCCGTCGCCTTGACTTCCCTCAGCAACTGCAGCGTCTCGGGTGATAAAGCAACCTGAACGTCTGGAACCGCGTTGGAACTAACAAGTTCGAGCATATCCTGTTCCGAAAGAACAACGAGCCCGGACGCGGCGTCGGTTGTCGTCGCGAGCGCGTCGTCGTCGAGGCGAATTAACGCGTCTTGCGCCAAACTGTCGGAACCGACGAGCGCGGTCGCCGCCGCGACGTCCGCCGGGCTGGAGACGCTCAAAAGCTGACGGTCTTCGAGGGGTTCAAAAACGAGAACCGCCGGGCGTTCCCGCTTGGCGTCGGAATTTTTACGTCGATTGCTGAAAAGTTGAAAACGAAACTTCGCGCGATTAGTCATATGCGACGCCTTTCCTAGTTTTTGGAAAATACGGTCAAACAAAATCCGGTAAAAATACGG
>CAMZHY010000333.1 GCA_947307005.1 uncultured Planctomycetaceae bacterium | reverse complement strand
ACGTTAAACAATCACAGACGTTCAGGCGCGCTACCCTCGGCGGCGAGGTCGCCGCTGGCGTTGGTAAAGAAGGCTTTCATTTCTTGGTCGATTTGTTCTTTTGACTTTTTACCGAAATAATCTTTTTGCCATTCGGTGTAGTCAAAATTTTCGGTCTTGATGAGGAAGACAAACCGTTCGGCGTCGACGACGCCCATTTTTTCGAGCAGACATTCCATACCGCGATTAAGAACTTCGGCGGCGTTAATTTCCGGAGTCATGGTTTTTCTGTTTCCTCATTCTTGGTTTCGAGTTGAACGAACTCGACGGGGTTGACAATGCGGATTTCGTCGCCGCGATATCTCTGTTGAAGACGCGCGTCTGTTGTCAGCAGATAATCGCATTTGGCGTAGATTGCGCAGGCGACGTGAGTCGCGTCCTTATAATGGATATTATAACGCGAGATTTCGTCAATTTTCGCGATTAACGACTCGCGAAGTTCAAAAGGAACGTATTGCGTTGAATATTGTTTCTGAAAAGCCCTTATCGTTTGTTTTTTCATTTCATTGGGATTTTGTTCATTTTCATACTCCAGCATATACGAGTTGGCGAGTTCATGTTTTCCCGTTCGGATTTCATCCTGAACGCGGAGTTTCGCGTTCGTTTCCATAATGATTTTATTGGTCGTTTGACTGTCGTAAGGGCGATTGAAACAGCAGTTATCCAAATATAACTTCAAAATACAGTTTCCTTTTGCGCGTTAAGTTTACAGATTTTGATATTTTCGAGTATTATCAAGGTTGATTTTTCCGGATAGGGGCTGGCGTATCGGTTAAACATACAGGGGCTCCTATAATTATACGCGTTTTTTCATTCAGTTTCTAGGTAGTGATGGCGCAAAGGGATAAAATAGTTGCTGGAGTTTATCGTGAACCTAATGGAAGCCGAATACAGTCGTATAAAGGACTTACTTTTCCTGTTCAACGAGGTAATGTTCGTGTCGATACCCGCGCGTTTTTAAACGCGATCGCCGAGAAATTATGTTGTTGATTGCGTAACGTTTCCTGTCGCGCCTCCTAAAAGGACCGACTAGAACCTTGGGATTACGATAAAGAACCGTATGAACAGCGCAATGAAGCGGAACGTTTTTTCGAAGGTTGAATCGTTTTCGACGCGTTGGCGCGCGATACGAAAAACTTGATCAAACATATTTAGCGATAATCCGCCTTGCGTTGATATACGATTCTTTGGCTTGTTGCGTCAACGCGTCCTAGTCGTTACAGACGCAGACGCAGCCGTAACGTTTTGAAGAAAAAGGTTGTTTTTTCTAACCGTGCCGTTGATTTTCCATTCTTTCGACGATACAACGATGGAAACGTTTTACACAAGGAGCGCTTTAATTCCCATTAAATTGATGACATGCGGGCGAAATTCTGAATTTTGGCTTTTTTTGTGTGGGCGCGGCTACAAATAGGCGATTGTCGAGCGCAAAAAATTGTTTGCGATCGCGATGATTATAGCAACATTATTCCTTACAGCGTTGCGTGGACGTCTTCGAATACGGAATACGTTAGAGACGCGGCGCCGTCGAGGGACGGTTCCATTCGAATTGGAGGAATTATCGATGAAGAGTTTTGAATTTTCAGGACGTCGACGCGGGTTTACTCTTGTCGAGCTTTTGGTCGTGATCGCGATCATCGGCATTTTGATCGGTCTTCTTTTGCCGGCGGTCCAGGCGGCGCGAGAAGCGGCGCGGCGCATGCAGTGTACGAACAACCTCAAGCAGCTTGCGCTTGCGATCCAGAACTACAACGACGCGTATAAGGAGCTGCCCGGTTACGGCTACGGCGGCAACGGCAACCAGACGCCGTTCGTCGGGCTATTGGCGTTTATCGAAGAATCGGCGCGTTTCACCGAGACGCAGGCGGTCGCCGGCGATCCGGCGAGAATGAGTCCTTATCACGACGTTCCCTGCTGGAAGGGCAAGGTTACGTCGTTCATCTGTCCTTCCGACGCGAGCGCGTCGTCGCTTGACAAGAACAGTTGGGTCTCCGGCA
The DNA here is from genome assembly GCA_947307005.1 of uncultured Planctomycetaceae bacterium. Taxonomy (GTDB): domain Bacteria; phylum Planctomycetota; class Planctomycetia; order Pirellulales; family Thermoguttaceae; genus RUG369. Next base: position 2,657 of record CAMZHY010000333.1, on the reverse strand, counting down.
ACTACTGTTTCTGCGACGCCGACTACATCATGCAGACCTACGGCGAGTGGGGCAACCAGCGTTCCGCGTTCGGAATGCAGAAACGAAGCGACCAGTGGGCGGGCACGAACTGGGGCGGCGGCGCGTATCCGTTGTCGGCGGTTCTCGACGGAACGTCGAACACGATCGCGCTGAGCGAGAAAGTCGCGTCTCCTCAGATGATGCAAACGAGCTACAACAGACTCAAGGGCGGAATCGCGTATCAGTACAGCGCATGGTCTTATACGCCGAACAAATGTCTGGCGCTCAAGGGCGCGAACGGTCAGTTTGCGAACGGGGTTCAGGCGATCGGCGGCATGAACGAGAAGATTTTCTACTATTCGCTGAACAACGGGATGTTCCAGACGATTCTGCCGCCGAACTCCCCGGCTTGTTCGGGTAACGCCGACTTTACCTATGCGGCTTACATGCCGGCGTCGAGCAATCACAGCGGCGGGGTGAACTGCGCGCTCTTCGACGGAAGCGTGCGATTCGTCAGCGACACGGTCACCTGCGAGACGCCGGGTACTTCTGGGCTTTCCGGCTGGTACAAATACTGGGGTTCGCAGTCGGGCGAGTCGCCGTTCGGAGTCTGGGGCGCGTTGGGCACGATGAACGCCGCCGAAACGGCGTCGCTGTAACCGAGGGAGGCGACGCATGAAAAAGATTTTGCGCGACGTCGTTCTTCTGTCGCTATGTTTGGTCGTTTTGCTCTCTTCGGGCTGCAATAAGAAGCGCATGAAGGGGCTTGTTCCGGCGCAGGGCGTCGTTACGCTTAACGGCGAGCCGGTCGCGGGCGCGATGATTATGTTTACGCCGGTCCAAATCGGGACGGAGGCGGTCGCCGCGTCGACGACGACGGACGAGAAGGGCGCGTTTAAGATGACGACGGTCGATCCCGGCGACGGGGTCTTTCCAGGCGACTACAACGTGACCGTCGTTAAGGACGAATTCCAAGGCGGGCTGACGCTCGAACAGGCGCGTCTTAATTCGCAGAATCCCGACGAAGCGAGAAAGCAGGGTCCCGTTGAAGAAGCGACGGTGATTCACCATCTTCCCGCCAAGTACGCGGATATGAACACGACGGATCTAAAGGTCTCGATTCCCGCCGGCGGTCAGAAGAATCTCGAAATCGCTTTAGAGGGCGAAGTCGATCTCACGCCGCAGAAGCAAGGCGGTCACGGCGGACGCCCGCATTAAGCGACGCGCGGGCGTTGCATCTCGGGTCGCGCCGCTACGCGCGTGGACGCGTCGCTTCCGTTAGAATCCGTGTCTTCGACGGGCGCGACGCCCCTAGGTCCGCGCTCGTTGGCGCGGACGTCAGAGGCTGTTTGCTATACCTTTTTACGCAACGCTCTCGCGCTGCGTAAAAAGGTTTTCATTTTTTAAGGTCGTTTTGGAATTCGGGTTTAGTGGATATTGTGTTTCTTCTGTAGGTCGGCAAATCTTTTTTGTATTCTATAGTCTTTATCGTAAAAGACTTCGTCAAAGGCTTCCAATACGCTTAGCATTACGCCGTTGCCAGAGGCGCCTTTGTCGATAAAGAAATCGCTTAGCTTTTCAATCTTTACGATTGTTTCGACTGGATTGGTGAATTGAGACGTAAACAATTTGGAAAGCTTCGAAACATAGCCCGGGGTCTTCTCGCTGATTCCATGCGATTCATTTAACCTTATCAGGTTCACATAGTGGCCAAAAACAAGTTCGCTTGGAAAAAGCGAGGGTTTGTTGCGACAGTATCTTTCTTCAATTCTTATCGCGGTTTCATATTCTCCAAGTATTTCGTAACAGTCTACTATTCGTTGCGTGAAAGCACAATCTGCAAACCAGACGCCTGAAATACCTGCAATCCTCTTACCGAGGGAGTAAACGCTGATTTTCAGCCTAACGTCCGTTAACCTGCCGGCCATTAGATTTATAGCGTCAAACATATCAGACAAGCCCATCTTGTCCCGAGAAGTTCGTCTTGCTGAAATATCGGGGATAATCTTTTCTATGTCCCTTAAACAATTTTCATATCTAGGGTATTGAAGATTGTAATAAATCGCGGTCATGTCGTCGGCAATAAGTTCGACGTCGCGTTTCCAATCGTCAGATTGCGTCTTCATATCGTTTGGATCGTCAGAGTTATCTTTTTTCATATCAACCCGTTCGAAGTTTTGTTGACAAACGCGTCGTTTAAACAGGCGGAGAATTTTGGGGGCGAAGCGTCTGAACGCGCGATTTTTCAAACGCCTTATATCGTTATACCAAAAAGGAGCGGACGACGCCATCCTTTTTAGCATAAAGGTAAATTGACCTGACATATACGTCGTCCGTCGAAGGCGGCGCTAGCGCGGGCGGGGGCTTGATTTTTGATCGTCAACGTCGTATTCTTACGCTCGGATGATTGAGAATCGCGTGAAATGCGACGTTACGGTAGATTCAGGACGCCGTCGCGTCAGGCGCTGAGCGGAGTCCCGTTTTTGAAGTTTTGACGCCTTTCGAGAGGAGAACAAACGTTATGAAAAACGACGCGAGGAAACGAGCGGCTTTGCAACGCGCCGAGACTTCTCGGATCGGCTATGGAACTCGAACGTTTTGGCGTCGGACGATCGGTTGCGCGATCCTCGTCATGGCGGCGCTTATCGCGGCGTGCC
>CAMZHY010000332.1 GCA_947307005.1 uncultured Planctomycetaceae bacterium | reverse complement strand
CCCGAAAGTTCGACGTTCTCCGCGAGGCGGAACCAATCGCCGGGCTTCTCGGAGACGCGGCGAAGTTCGTCGGCGTTATGAATGAGCCAAGGCGCCGACGCCGTCCCGTCTTCAGTCGGCGCGTCCGCGAAGACGCGAGACGCCCAGATATGAAAAGAGCCTACGAGTAAAACTGCGGCGAAAAGAAAAAACGCGTTTCGTTTCATGACCGTCCAAAAGGGTTGAGAGAATGATTGATAATAAGCGACGTTGATGTTCGTCTTGAAACATCCAAATCGCGGGGCATTGGGTGTTTAGCTTTGTCCAGTCGAACCAGGAGTCGCCGCCAACGAGCGGCGACCTAGTGTTTTCGCCAGTCCGCAATTAAGCGACATCTCGCGCCCTGAGGCGAATACCGTCCCCCGCGACGTCGCGGGTTCCAGCGGCCTACCGCTGGAACCATCGCGCTTTATAGAAGCGCGCGCCGTCGCGCTGGCCGACGACGGTATCGTTGGCGTCGCCGAAGTAAATCTTATCGGACCACCATTCTTCGTCGGCGCGTTGCATGAGCGTCACGCCTTCGGGGGACAGGGAGACGCTTTTAATCCCCGGCATTTGGGCAACCGTCGTAAAGGTTCGCGTTTCGGGGTCGAAGACGTTGATCCCCTTCCCCGTCGTCATGAGCGCGTCGTAGCCGGGCGCGGGATAGAGATCGTGCCCGTTGACTTGAGTTCCGGTAAGTTTAACGCGGGCGACCTCTTTAAGTTCGGGCGCGTCCTTCGTTCCGACGTATTCGTAACCGACGAGATCGTGCGAGCCGAGCGCCCAGAGGAGTTTGCGTTTCGCGTCCCAGACGACGCCGTGTCCGCCGTCGAGTTCGTATTTTTTGAAGACGGGCGTAACCTTAACTTCGTCCGACTCTTCGCCGACGACGAAGAGACAGAGAATTTTGCCCGTACTCGACGCGGTAACGATATTTCCGTCGGGAAGAAGCGCGATCGAGTGCGTATTGCCGCCGGGACGACCGAGGAAGAGGATTTTCTTATCGCTCAACCGCACCATCGCGGCGCCTCCGGACGAGGCCGTGACGAGAATCGCGGAGCAGTCGAGCGCCGGTTTGCATTCGTCGACGTGATTGAACCATTTCGCCTGATCCTCGGGGAGAGCTTCATAGGGGGCCCATTCCCAGACGACGGACTCCGGGTCGTTCCAGTCGGCGCCCGTTTTGAAGATCATGACCTTGTGCGTCGTCTGTTCGCAGGCGACGACCTTTTCGGGGAGCGTCGCGGGAATTTCCCACTCGGCGCCGAACCGCGCCTTGAGCGCCGTCGCCAGTTCCTCGGCGCTCTTCTCCTGACCGTACGCGCTTGAGACTAGCGCCGCCGTTAAAACCGCAATCACGACGACCGCCGCGCTTCGAACCGCGTTCCTCGTCGCAGAAATCAATCTTCGATTCATCGTTTCGCTCCTTTACGCACATCGACGCGACCCGCCGAGCGCGCGCCGCGTCTTCGTCGGGTATTCTACAACCCGGCGCGCCCGGCGTCAAACGCGGCGGCGCGTTCCTCTTGCGTCGGACGCGTTTCTTTGCTACGCTAACGTCGGCGCTTTCTCGCCTTTTTTTGGGGAAGCGCCGCAACCTGAACGACATGGACGCGGGCAAGAATTGATGAAAAAAAGACGCATGGAATACTCTCGTCGCGCGCGGAGCGCGAACCGCTTGGAAGACGGTCAGGATTCGTTTCTCGACGTCGTCTCGAATCTCGTCGGCGTGCTGATTATCCTCGTCATGGTCGCGGGCGCCCGCGTGCGCAACGCGACGACGGAGGTCTTTTCCGAGGCGGACGCGTCGGAAATCTCGGCGACCGTCGAAGAGAGCGACGCGACGCCGGAGATTCAAACGAAGACGATCGAAGAACGTCGCGCGGAAAAAGAGTACGTCGAAGCGGTCGCGGAGCTGGAGCGACTTTCGGAGGAAGTTCGGGCGCGTCAGCGCGTCATGTCGGAAACGAGCGAACAGGCGAGCGCGTTAGAGGCGCAGGCGGACGCGGCGGAGGAAGAATACCGTCGACTCGTCCAAATGGCGGCGGAGCTAGACGCGGCGTTTGAAGGCGCCTCGCGACAGAAGTCGGAGGCGAAGAAGGAGGCGTTCGACCTCAAGAGCGCGATCTTTGAAAAGGAAAAGAAGCGCGACGACCTGCTCCGCGAAAAGGAGGCGCTCGTCGCGGCGAGGCCTCAGGCGACCGTTCTGGAAAACATCCCGACCCCGATCTCGCAACGCGTCGCCGACGGGCATGAGGGGTTCTTCTGTCTCAAAAACGGGCGGCTTTCGCACGTGCCCCTCAACGAGTTTCAGGAGCGCGTCCTTCTCAAGTTCAAAAACTATCGCGGCGACCTCACGCCCGGCGAATTCGAAGAAAAGATCGGCCCGATCGACAATTACGTCTTCCGATATTACGTCGAGCTGGGAACTCGCCGCGACGGGGAAGGAACGAGTTTCTATTTCGAGTTCAAGTACGGAGAATGTACGCCGACGAGCGACGCGATCGGCGAGCCGGTCGACGACGCGCTCGCGAATCGCGGCTCCGTCTTCTGCAACCGGCTCCTGAAGTACGTCCGCGACGACACGACGATTACGATTTTCGTCTATCCCGATTCGTACGGATACCTCAACGACGTCAAAAAATTTCTCTTCTCCTTGGGCTACATGACCGCGTTCCGTCCTCTTCCGGACGGGGTCCCGATCTCCATGTCCCCCAACGGCTCCGCGAGTTCAACCTACTAACGTCGTCAGCGCCAGCGCAAGCGCGCTGGACCGCAATATTCGCCTCATGGCGCGGGATAACGCTTGACCGCGAACTGGCGAAAACTCTAGGTCCGCGCTCGTTGGCGCGGACGCCAGCGCAAGCGCGCTGGACTGCGGTATTCGCCTCATAGCGCGGGATAACGCTTAAGCGCGAACTGGCGAAAACTACAGGTCCGCGCTCGTTGGCGCGGACGTCTTACCCAATAGACTAGGCGCTCCATGTCTGGGAAGCGACCGTTATGAAGTGACCTTCGTCAAGTGGGAAAAAGGTAATTTTACGTTGTTTGTTATTCAAGGCGACAAGTGGAGCGAGCTGCTTCAACAGTTCCCGGCAATTGGCCATTCTGTTATACGTGGATTGGTTACCTACAGGCTAATGGTTCGCCGTGAGCTTTACCATCTAACGTCGTGGATCATGTTTTCACATGCGCACATGGTCGCTTCGTAAATAGCTCGAACCTTGAAATGATTTGCGCTGCGCTCCAAATGTCGCCTATTTTTTCCTTTCTCAATGTCCTGACGTCGATGAAATCGACGTCATATCTCAAATCACAGGGGGTCTGGCATTATGAGGTCAAAAATTTTGGGGTTGAGTAATCGTTCGTGCGAGAGGCGGTTATAGCCTTATGGCGTCCGTCATCATCCCCCATGCAAAACAGGCGAGTTCTCGCGCAATCGCCGCAACTGCAACATTTCTTTTCTTCCCCTTTCGAGTCATCTTATAGTATCTTCTCCGTAGTCGTTCGTTTGCCTTGTCGGCATAGGCGATGACCTCGGGCGGGTTTCCATTTTGTCGCGCCCTCAATTCTTTCGATTTAACGCCGATCCTTCCCTTGCAGATTCCGTGTCCCGATTCGATTAGCAAACGTCTTAAATGCGTATTGCCCGCCTTCGATATGCCTGTTCGGAGCGTGTGATTCCCACTCGAATGTTCGCCGGGAGCAAGACCAAGGTATGCGGCGTAAATATTGCCCTTGGCAAATCGACTAAAGTCTCCTGTTTCCACGATGAGAGACAACGCCGTGTGAACGCTAATTCCAAGGAAACAACCAAGTCTTTTGACTTTCTTGACGTATTGAAAACGCCCAGCCAGTTCCTTGATTCTCTGATCTAATCTTTCAATTTTAGAGTCAAGCTCTTCGAAAGTGACAAGATATTCGGTCAAAGTTTCTTGGTTTAGTTCCGAGAGTTTCACGTTTTTTAACCAGTCGCGGTGTTTTTTCGTCCATTTCGTTCCCGGAAAACAATATCCCAGTCGTAAGAGAAACGCGTTGATTTGTTGCTTGATTCTCTTCAAGGCGTTTTGATGATCGTCGCGCATTCGTAAATATTCCTTCACTGAATTATCGTCTTCAGAAGGAACATATACGGCATGGTAACCGCCATAGGCGAGACATTGCGCGATAACCAATGCGTCGCGAACGTCTGTTTTGACTCTCTTGCCCCGTTCCGCCAGCATCTTCGTAGGCGCCAGTATGACGCATTTAACGCCCGCCGCTTTCAGACTGCGATACAACGAGTAACCGAGGCAACCCGCCTCATATCCGCACTGAACGTCGTACTTATTCTCCCTTCCGAGCTTATCTTTGAGATTCTCGATAAAACTCAAAACGTTTTTGTGGTCGGGCGCGACTTGGACTGTTGCAAGAACGCAATCTTCCGCGCCCAAAATTGGTGTCATTGCGCACAACGTGTAGTTCACGCTATGGACGTCCATACCGATCTTGATTACAATAGTATTCATGGGGTGACCTCCTTTTGTATGCGGTAAATCCTGTAGTTATAGAGTTGTTCACTCTTTCTATAACATACAGGTAAATCCACGTTGCTACAATTGTGAGGTCACTTCATATTATCTAACGGGAGCGAGAACCGAACCAAGCGCGCGGTAGCGCGAACAGCGGTCCAGCGCG
>CAMZHY010000331.1 GCA_947307005.1 uncultured Planctomycetaceae bacterium | reverse complement strand
TCAACATTTATCCCTGATTTTTACCATTGATTTTATTTTCGGATAAGCCCTTAATCGTCCGCATTGGCTTCTCTCACGGTCGATCGCGTCGAAGATGAAGAACTACCAACAGAACGACAAGTTGTTCGCGATCGCTGGCGTCAAACGTGAGATAAAAGAACCTCGCGACCCCGGCGTTTACTGGAAATATCACGAATCGGGTTCGACTCCAGACGGCTACCGTCGCGCAGCGCCGAAGCGGTTCTTGAAGACCGCGAAGGAAAGGAATCTCGCGCAACTTGAGAAGGAAATCGGCGAAGCGTTTGCCGAAATTCGCGAAATTTACAAACGCGGAAGTTAAAATTTTCTATTGTTTCAAAGAAGGAGAATCGAAGATGAGGAAAGATGAACGCGTTCATCTCAAATTATGGCAAATAGGAATGGAGCGAAACGCGGAACAAAAGCGCGCTAATTTGAAGATGTGGCAATGGATCGGAATCGCGCTCGTCTCTTTTGCGGCGTGGCTTTTCATTATGCTTCACATGGATTATTTTGGGAGAATTGGCGCGGGGATTATTGCGGGAATCGGCGTTCCTGCGGGTATTTTCTTCTTGTTTTATTTTACTTACGTTATAAACGACTATTATGAAAAATCGGAAACGGCGTCCGACGAACAGATGGAAGAATATCATCGAAAAAATAACAAGTACGCGATGAGACCGCCAGAAACGAATAAAGACGACGAGGTTTAAACATGCCGACGACTCAAGCGTTCGTGTCGGGTCGACAAGTAACGGTCGACAACGAACAATTTAACATCAAATTCACGAAAACCGTCGAACAGCTCAACGCGGGACTCACAAAGGCGCAGAAGGCTCTCGGGCTTTTTTACGACGAGAACCAGCGTTTAAACGACGGTCTTGGGCGTTGCGTCGAAGGATTGTCAACGTGGCAAATCAAGCTCGGCATGTGGATCGACGACACGGGAAAGGCGCGAACGGTCGCAGGCGGATTTGCCGAGGGCTTGAGTCGCGCTGATCTTGAATTAGGTCGATATATCAACGACCTTGGCGAAGTCCGATCCAAGACGGACGAATTCGTTCGCAAAACGGAAGCGTTAATTCAAGCGGAAAAGGCGGAAGCGGACGCCATGCGCGAGACGCGCGAGGCGTTCGCGTCGGCGTTCGACGCTCTCGGCGACGGTTCAGGACGTTTCGCCTTACTGCTGTCGCAGCTCGACGGACTGAACGAGCGGACGGCGGGACTTCAATCTCGCTTAATGAAGCTTTCCGGCGCCGTCGACGCGGCGTCGCAGACGTTCGCGACGCTTCGCAGCGTCGGCGCGGGACTTGAGAGCGTGAAAAAGTCGATCGTCGCGATGGACGCGGCGATGAAGGCGAGCGCGACGACGGCGCAGGGTCTAAAAGCGGTCCTTGCGACGCTCGGCGGTCCGTGGACGATAATCGCGGCGGGAGTCGCTTCGGCGGTCGCGGCGATTACGCTCTTTAACGACGAAACGGAAAAAGCGTCGGAGAAGACGGTTGAAGCGGGCGAAAAGATCGCCGACTCGTTCGAGAAGGTTAAGGCGCGCGCGAAAGAGGCCGGCGACGAGATTCGCGGACTCAACGACGTTTTGAAATACGGCGCGTTTTATAAAGAAGACAATTCGCTCGAGTCGCTTGAAGCGGACCTAAAAAAGAAAGACGAAGATCTCGCGAAGTTGAAGGCGGAGCGCGACAAAGCGCAAGACGCCGCGCGCAACACGACGGCGTCGGGACCGAGCGCGGGAACGGCGCAGGCTGCGGCATGGAAAGAGGTCGACAAGTGGAACGCGAAGGTCGCCGAGGCGCAACAAGCGCGCGACAAGGTTGAGGCGCAGTACAACGAGATCGCGACGCCGTTGATTCAAAAACTCCGCGAGGAACAGCAGACTGAAGAGCAGAAGGCGAACGCGCTTAAAGAGCAATATCAGACGCTTCTCGAACGCGCGCAGACGGACGACGACCGAGCGGCGATCGAAGCGAAGATCAAATCGATCGACGACGGAATCGCGGAATCGAAGCGGAAAGAGCTTGAAACGCAACAGAAGAAGCTCGCGGATCAGCGCGCGGCGCTTGCAAAAGACCTCGGAATCTCGTTCGACTTCTCGCCGGTCAAGACGCAAGAGGAGACGCTCGCAGACGATCTCAAGAAGCTTCGCGACGCGTTCAACGCGGATCCCGAGATGTTCGACGGCGTCGAGAATGCGCTTGAGGAGGCGGAAGCGCGCATCCGTCAAAAATATTCGGACGAATCGCTCGCGTCTTTTTCCGCCTCGCTCGGCAAGATCGACTCGACGGCAACGGAGCAAGCGGCGCCCGAACTTCGACAACTTCGAAACAACAAGGTGGCAAACTGTCGCAAAAATGCAAGGAACGAGGCGTTAAAAGGGAAATCGCTAATTTACCTATCGTGTGTTTAGCGCAACCTTCGTCCCCGACGTTGATCGTCACCCTAGCTTGACAGTTTTTCCAGTCTTCGCGGACTCGTAAACGGCGCGAATAACCTCGACGCTTCGCCGTCCCTCGTAACCGTCGACGAGCGGTTTGCGTCCCTTTTCAATCGCATCAAGAACGTCTTGGAAAAGCTTCGCGTGCGCCTTGTGACCAATAGCGGCAGGATCCGCCGCGCCGCCGCCCGTCGCCGTTTGACGACTCGCCATCGCTTCGCGGATCGCGACGTCTTCCGGAGCCGTTTCGGCGAAATCCCATTTGACAATATCTTCTTCTTCGATTACGGCGGATCCTTTGTCGCCAGAAGTTTCGATGCGTTTCAGATAGCCTGGAAACGCGGCGGTCGTCGCCTCAAGCGTTCCAAATGCGCCGTTCTTAAAGCGTAGCGCCGCAATCGCGACGTCCTCAACCTCGATATTTTCGTGAGCGACAAGTCCCGTCAACGCCGTAACCTCGGCGACGTCGCCCATGAGCCAGAGGAGCAAATCGACGCTGTGAATCGCCTGATTCATGAGCGCGCCGCCGCCGTCGAGTTTCCACGTGCCGCGCCATGCTCCGCTATCGTAATACTGCTGGGTTCGGTACCATTTGACGATCGCGTCGCCAAGCGTCAATTTTCCAAACCGTCCAGCGTCGATCGCCGCCTTGAGACGTCGGCTAGAATCATGGAATCGACTCGGAAAGATCGTCGCAAGCGTCACTCCCGACTCTTCGCACGCATTAATAATCTCGTCGCAACGCTCCGTCGTCACCTCGAGCGGTTTCTCAACAACGACGTGTTTCCCGGCTCGCGCCGCAGCGACCGCAGGTTCTAGATGCGCTCCCGACGGGGCGCAAATCGTCACGATCTGAATCTCTGGATCGGCGAGAAATTCCTTAAGTTCGGCATACGCTTTGCAGCCAAATTCTTGAGCGTATCGTTCGGCCGCAATCGGCAAATAATCGTAACAAGCGACAAGTTCAGCGCCTATCTCGCGAATCGCGCGAGCGTGGAAACGTGAAATCATACCGCAACCGATCACGCCAAATTTTTTAACTTTCATACCTATTCCGTATTTTCTTCTAAAAGTCGTCGTTTGGGTTCGTATCTTCCAACCCACCGCGCATGTTCCGCCATAACGCCGTTTGGGTCTTGGATAGGTCTCAAATTAGGGATGAAAAACAATTCCCCACGATTCTTTTATACACAATTCAACTCTTAGAATCAAGGGTCGCAAACGCGTTCATTGTCTTCCAAAGGACGTTTGAACAACGTCGAAACAAAATTCTTATAACCGTTAAAATCGTTTTTATCTATAAAATTTCTTTAATGCGTTATGGCGCGCTCGTCGATAGAGAGAAATGGGGCGTTCTTTGCGCGTTTGGTTGCGCAGAGACGCGTTTGAGATTGCGCCGCTTTTTTAAGAAACGCTGAAAACGCGCGACGGCTGACGACGTCCCGTTTATAGGAAGTCGATTGCGATGAAAAGATCGAAGATAAGAATGGTCGTCATAGAAGGCAAACTTCGTTCTGCGGCGATCTGCTGCGTTCTTGGACTCTGCGGAGTCGCCGTCGGCGCAGATCAACCCCAACCTGAGAACGGGCCCAGCGCCGAGGAAGTCCAGTACGCGCCGTTACCAGAGGAACAGGCTCGTCCGAGCCTCGCCGACATTCTCGGATTCGATCCCGTCGCAGTCGACGCAAATCGCGAACGCCCGCAACGAGTTGAAAAGGAAGGGAAAACTGCGCGTCAAGATGCTCTTGATCGATACGAGGCGGAACTACTCGCCGATCGACGCGTTCCCTACGGACTCACGCGAACAATCCGCCAACCGCGAACACAATCAAACGCAAGCGTTGTAAAAGTCGAAACTCCCGTCGACGCTCGTTCCGGAGACGTCGCGTCAAAGGAAGCGCTCGGGGCTAGATTCGTTGAAATTGATCAAGATAAGAGCGACGCGCTCTCTACCGCCGTCACGGTCGAAGAACCCAACCAACGACGATTCCAAGGATGCAACCGCGCGAAATCAACGCGTCGCAAACGTCAAGCGTCCGCAACTCCCCGTCAACTTTAAAGGAAATGCGTTCAATTCCAGCGCCTACAAAAACGAAGAAGTTGTGGAAGCAATTCCAACAGAAGGCGAGACGCTTGAGCTAGACGACGTCCAAGAGTTCTCCCAAGAGTCTGAACCGCGCGTCCGCGACGAAGAAGACGATGCGCTCGACGAAGCCGCTTTTGAACCGCTGCGCAG
>CAMZHY010000330.1 GCA_947307005.1 uncultured Planctomycetaceae bacterium | reverse complement strand
GTTGCCTATGTCGTGGACGGACAATTCGGACAACGAAACGAAGTTCGTCGCGCAGTTTAGCTACGACGGCGTGAACTGGAATCGCGGCGGCGAGACGGCGGCGAACGTAAGCGAACGCGTCGCGACTGGCGTGGCGCCTGATCGGACGTACTACTTCCGCGTCGCCGCGTACAACGACTACGGATATTCCGACTGGGTCGTAGCGTCGATTCACACGCCTTCCGGACCGGTCTCGACGCGCCTCGACGCGCCGACTCAGTTGCGCGCGGGCGAGCTTGACGCGTTGACCGACTCCTTTACGGCGACTTGGAACGCCGTCCCGAACGCGGCGAGCTATCGCGTCGAACTATCGTCCGACGAGAACTTTACGAACCCGCAGAGCGCGACGACGACCGACGCGTCCTTCTCAACCGCGCTGATTCCGGGCTGGACCGACTACTATTGCCGCGTCAAGGCGCTCGGCGCTGGAGTTCTGCTCGATTCCGAATGGAGCGAGGTCGTTCACGCGACCGTTGGCGGCGGCGACGACGGAGTCGTCTGGAACCTCGACGACTTCTCCGCGTACAAGTCCTTCAAACTCGACGCGACGCCGGATTCGAACGTCACCGCGACGCTCTACGGTCTCAAGAAAGACGGCAAGACGTACGTCGAGCTACAGTCTTGGGACTTCGTCGGCGCGGACGCGACGGCGACGATTACCGGACGCAACGTCGTCGCGGAGAATCTGTGGGTGACGGAAAGCGCGGCGGCGCTCCTCGGCGGGGTTGTCTTCAACGGCGGCGAACTGCTCCTCGATAAGCTCACGCTCGACGGGACGGCTGGAAACGACGCCGTGACGATCGGGACGGAAGTCGTGACCGTCGAGACCCCGATCTTTACGAAGAACCCCTACGAGAAGACGCTCGAGAATTATCGCAAGATTTACGGGGAGTCGAGCCCGATCTATCAGAGGATCGCGGCGAACCTCGACGCGGCGTACCAGAAGCTGAGCAAGCAGGTGGCGCGCAAGACGACGACGTGGGGCGTCGTCGAACTCAACGGCATGACGTCCAAGTTCATCGGAACGCGCGACGTCGCGATCAATACGGGCGCGGGCGACGATTTGGTCCAGATCGACGCGCTACATTATAACTACGCGATCTCGACCGAAGGCGCCAATAACGAACTCGACTTCGCTAACGCCAAGGATCGCGTCAACGTCGACCTCGGCGCGAACTATCGCCAGTGCGCGCTCATCGGCGACGGCGGGACGCTCAAGCTCGACGGGACCTTTACGACGGTTACGGGAACGGCGCTCAACGACCGCGTCGTCGGCTCCGACGCCGGGCTGACCTTCGTCGGCAACGGCGGCTCCGATTCCGTGACGCTCGTCGGCGGCCAGAACGACGTCTTCCTCGTCGGACCGCGTCAGTCGGTCGTCGCGCGCGGCGTCGGCGTCTATAACGTGACGATCGAGCAGGGCGATTATTCCGTCGTCAACGCGGGCGGCGTGACGAAGCGCGGCGCCGTCGACGTCGCGATCGAAGGCAAGAACGTTTCGGTCTTCGGCGGACTCGGAACGCTTACCGCCGGAGTCGAAGGGGATTACGCGACGGTCAGCGCGGGCGCGACGCAAATTGCGGAGATCGGCGTCGTTGGCGACCATGCGGTCGTGACGACGGGACTCGGCGCGGACGTCGCGAACGTCGTCGGGGATTACGCGACGGTAACGACGGGCGCCGGGAACGACTCCGTTGCGGTCGAAGGCGCGTATGCAAGCGTTAATCTCGGCTCCGGGGACGACAAGTGCGTTCTCGCCGACGGAACCTCGGGCAAGGTCGGGTTCAACCACGTCTGGGGCGAAGCGGGGAACGACGCGATCGTCGCGGCGCAAACGTCGGGAATTAACTACTTCTATGCGGGCGTCGGCAACGACGTGATCGTCGGCGGCGCGGGCGAAGATTATATCTATGCGAACGCGGGCGACAATATCCTGATCGGACTCGGCGGCGTCGACCGTCTCTACGGCGGCGCCGGACGCGACGTCTTGGTCGCGTCGGCGACGGACGCGCTCGCGAACGTCGACCTCTCCGACCCCGCCGCGCTCGAGGCGCTCTACGCGCAAGCGTATCAGAATTGGGACGTCGACAAAGACCTCGACGCGACCGTTCAGCTCCTCGGCGAACATTGCCTCGCGGATGGCGAAAAGGACTGGCTCTATCGCGGCTCCGGACGTCGCAACCTGATCTACGCGAGTCAGCTCGACGCCGACTTCGAAAACGCCCTCGAACGCTCCCCGTTCAACGACGTCCTCAAAAACGACCAGCGGTAGGCCGCTGGCCCCCGGTATTCGGCAACGCGCCGGCGTTGCATCCGGGTATTCGCCTCATAGGGCGGGCTGGTTCATAGCCGCATTCCGGCGAAAACTCTAGGTCCGCGCTCGCCAGCGCGCGGGCGCTGGACCCCGGTATTCGCCTCATGGGGCGTGATAACGCTTAAGGACGCCCCGGCGAAAACTCTAGGTCGCCGCTCGTTGGCGGCGACGTCTAATTCGATTTAGACGTCGCCAAACGCCGGGAGAACGTCCCGATTTCGACGACGTTCTCCCAGTGCGCTTTTCTCAATCTTCTTTAGCGGCTTATGAGCGCCGCTATATTTCTGACTTTTTCTTCTTTTTTTTCTTTTAAATTGACCTGTTTCCACCCCGCGCGCGCCGCGTCTTTTCCGTTTTTAACGGACGCCTGAAATTGAAAAAAAATAAAAATATATAAGATGGGAAAGGAAAATGGGTTGAAAAAAAGAAAAAGGATTGTAGGATTTTAATACAGTCTCGGCTCTGTCGCGCTAGACGTTCCGCGTCTTTCCGGCGTCGTTGAGTTTTCGAGACCCGCGATGTTTATTGTTTTATTTTCCCCGTCTCCTATCGTTATGCGAAAGGTTTGCCCCATGAAACGCAATATGAAAAAGGCCGCGTCGTCTCGGTCGACGGTTCTTCGTCTCGAATCGCTTGAAAATCGCGCGCTTCTTAGCGCGGTCGGTCTTTGCGCCCCCGAACCCCTCGTTTTTTCCGGAGTCTCTTCCGAAGCCGTCGTCGACTCCCCCGAACAGGGCGAAGTCGTCGATCTTTCCAACCTGAGCGAAGACGTCGAAGTCGTCGACGCGAAGGGCGGTTCGCTCGTCTTCAACGGAACCGATGGGAACGACCAAATCGCTATCTCGACCGAAACGCAAACCGTCGAAAAGCAGGTCTTTGCCGAAAATCCCTACGCGAAGACTCTCGAACGCTATGAAAAGATTTACGGTAAGGACAGCAAGGTCTACAAGCAGATCGAAACGAACCTGAACAAAGCGTATGAACAACTCAGCAAGGTGGTCGTGACGAAGACCTCGACGCTCGGCGTCGTCAATATTAACGGCGAGGTTAGCAAGTTCATCGGCGCGAAAGACGTCACGGTCAACGCCGGCGATGGCGCCGATAGCGTTCAGATCGACTCGCTCCATTACGACTACAAGGTTACGACCGAAGGCGACGTCAACGAGCTTAACTTCACCCAAGCGGGGGGACGGCTTAATCTCGACCTCGGCAACACCCACCGTCAGTGCGCGATCGTCGGCGACGGCGGAACGCTGAAACTCCGCGGCGCCTTCTCGACCGTCGATGGGACTCAGTTCAACGACCGCGTCGTCGGAACCGACGCCGGGTTGACCTTCTTCGGGAACGGCGGCTCCGATTCCGTCACGCTCGTCGGCGGCGAGAACAGCGTCTTCCTCTTCGGCCCCCGTCAGTCGGTCGTCGCGCGTGGAAACGGAAAATATAACGTCGAAATCTGGGACGCCGATTATTCCGTGATCAACGCGGACGGGGTCAAGAAAGACGGCGAGACGAACGTCAAAGCGGAAGCCTCGCATACGACCGTTTTCGGCGGACGCGGCCATCTTATCGCTGAAGTCGAAGGTAATTACGCGACGATCAACGGCGGCGCGACAAACAAGACGGAAGCGAAAATCATCGGCAAACACGCCTCTGTGACGGGAGGAACCGGGCGCGATAGAGTCTACGTCACCGGCGATAAAGCGACGATTACGACGAACGCCGGGGACGACTACGTCTCGATCTACGGCTCGCAGTCGAACGTTCGACTCGGAAACGGCGACGATATGTGCCTCATTAAAGACGGCGAGTCCGGTAAGAAAGGCGGCAACTACGTCTGGGGCGACGCGGGCGACGACGCGATTGTCGCGATGTGGACTGCCGGCGCGAATTACCTCTATGCCGGCCTCGGCAACGATATGATCGTCGGCGGAACCGGAAAAGATTACATCTACGCGAACTCCGGCGACAATATCCTGATCGGACTCGATGGCGCCGACAGCCTCTACGGCGGCTGCGGACGCGACGTCCTCGTTTCCTCCACGACCGATCAACTCAATATCTCCGACTCCAAATCCCTCGGCGCGTTCTACGACGCCGCGTACCAGAGCTGGGTCGTCGACGAAGACCTCGAAGCCACGATTCAACTCCTCGGCGAACACTGCGTTAAAGACGATGCGAAAGACTCGATCTATCGCGGCGGCGGACGCGGCAACCTCGTCTACTCCAGCAAACTCGACGCCGACTTCGAAAACGCCCTCGAACGCTCCCCGTTCAAAGACGTCCTCTTCCTTGACTAACCAGCCCGCGACGTCGCGGGAGGACGGTATTCTCCTCATGGCGCGGAAGGGTTCAT
>CAMZHY010000329.1 GCA_947307005.1 uncultured Planctomycetaceae bacterium | reverse complement strand
AACAGCCCATTGAACAGCACGTTGAACAGCGCATTGGACAGCTCATTGAAGAAAACAGCCTTTTAAAAATTCTCGACGCTAAGGCGACGTCGGCGAAGACCAAAGCCAATATCATAAGGATGTATAAGGAATTCGGAAAAGAAAAGATCTTTGGGCGCGGAGACGTTATGAAAGTTCTGGGACTTACCGAGCGACCGGCGACCGCTTTGCTCGGCAAGGCGTATGAACTTGAGCTCACGGAGCGGATAACCGGCGCGGGAAAGGGAAAATACCGTTTTATTGTTTGAACCGTTGCAAAACGTTAAGATCAGAGGACATAAAAATTGATTCAAGATTCTTTTCATTTGCCGCGGCATGAAGTAACGACGTCTCGTCAAGAATGGCGGGATGCGGCTCGTCTTCGGAGACAAAAGAAATGCGAACGAGCATGGAAAACACATAAACATGACGTTTTGAAGGCGCTTTGCAATTTGCAGAGCGCCTTTTTTACGTCTCTGGCAACCAACGAATAGACGGGACGTCCTCGCGGACGGCGAGGTCGAGACCGAATCGCATGAATTTCGAGCGTCGACGACAATCTCGAGTTCCTCCGCAGTAACAACGGGCGCCTTACTTGACAGATACATTTTATTCGCGTCTTTTTTTCTTGACTGGTACAATAACCGTCTAACAATTGACGATTTTAGGGGAATGGCAGCTAAAACAATTGACGATTTTAGGGAAATGGAGTAAAATAAAATTGACGATTTTGCAGGAGGACTCAAGATGTTCAAGCGAAAAATATACGACGAGATGCTAACTTGGAAAAGAGAATCAAACGGGGGAACGGCTTTGCTCATCGAGGGACCGAGACGCGTCGGCAAATCGACGATCGTCAAGGAGTTTGCGAAAAACGAGTATGAAAACTTTATTCTGATAGATTTCTTCAGGGCCTCTAAAGAGACAAGGGCGTTATTTGACGATCTCTCCGACTTAAACTATCTTCTTTTACAACTGCAACTCACATATCGCGTCAGCCTTAAAGAGAGAAAATCGGCGATTATATTCGACGAGGTTCAACTCTGTCCAAAAGCAAGACAGGCAATAAAAGCGCTCGTAGAAGACGGCAGATACGACTATATTGAAACCGGTTCTTTGATTTCAATACGCAAAAACGTTAAAGATATTCTCATTCCCAGCGAAGAACGAAAAATACGAATGCGCCCGATGGATTTCGAAGAGTTTCGACGGGCGCTGGGGGACGACGTTACCGTTTCCAAGTTGAGGGAGTTATATCATGCCCAAAAACCTTTGGGACAAGCGGCGCATCGAAGGGTAATGAGAGATTTTAGACTGTATATGCTCGTCGGAGGAATGCCCCAAGCGGTAGAAAGTTACATACAAAGCAATGATTTCAGAAAAGTTGACGCCGTTAAAAGGGATATCCTAAGACTTTATGAGGACGATTTTTATAAAATTGATTCTACGGGAAAATTGTCCTCTTTATTTGACGCTATCCCCGCTCAGTTAAATAACAACGCCTCGAGGTATCAGACGTCAAGCGTATTGAGGGGCGGCAAAGCGAACGACTTCCTTGAAAGAATCTCCGAACTCAAAGATTCCGGAGCGGCGTTGGTCTCTTATCATGCCAACGATCCCGGAGCGGGTATGGCGCAACATAAAAATCTCGCCAAGTTTAAATTGTTTATCGCCGACACGGGACTGTTTACGACGCTGGCGTTTAAAAACAAACGCTTTACTGAAAACGACCTATATTCAAGACTTTTAAACGGGAAACTGCAAACGAATCTTGGATATTTATATGAGAATATAGCGGCTCAGACGCTCGTTTTTAACGGGCGTGAATTGTACTACCACACGTTTCTTAACGAAGCGTCGAGACATAACTATGAAATTGATTTTCTCGTTGCCGACAATAATAAAATTATTCCAATAGAAGTTAAAAGCTCCGGATACAAAAGTCATTCGTCAATGGACGTCTTTTCCGAGAAGTTTTCGTCGAGAATATCTCGAAAGATTCTCGCTTATACCAAGGATTACTGCAAAGACGGGGATATAGAATACCTTCCCGTCTACATGATTCAGTTCTTGTAAACCGGAATTTTAAGGAGCGTTTAAAGACGTCAGGGGAAAAAGCGCTTGCAAAAACATGGGCTTTTTCGACGAGCGTTAAAAAGGACTTTTTTGTCGTTCCGAAATATTGTCGATTGAATAGAAGAAATCACAGACTAAGATTAGAGCGTTCGTCTTAACGAATGAAAAAACAACGCGCAGTCTGCCGTTCAACGCGGCGTTCAACGTAAGAGTTAAAAAACGGGCGTCGTCAAAACGAAGAACCGCGACGATCGCGTTCAGGGGAATGAAACGAAATGATCAAGATACTGTTTGTCTGCCACGGCAACATCTGCCGCAGTCCGATGGCGGAGTTTGTAATGAAGCGCAAGGTCGAGGACGCCGGGGTCGCGGATCGGTTTGAAATCGCGTCCGCCGCGACGAGTACGGAGGAACTCGGCTCGCCCGTCTATCCCGGAACGCGGCGGCTCCTCGAACAACATGGAATCGACTGTAGCGCAAAGCGCGCCCGACAGACGAATCGCGGCGACTACGACCGCTACGATCTCCTAATCGGCATGGACCGCGAAAACATCCGCAATATGCGGCGAATCTACGGCGAGGATCCCCAAGGGAAAATCCGGATGCTCCTGAGCTTCACCGAAGACCGTAAAGGCGAAATCTCCGACCCGTGGTATCACAACGACTTCGACCAAACCTGGAAAGAAGTCAACCTCGGCTGCGACGCGCTCCTGAAATACTGTCTCGAAACGCGTGCGAACGACTAATCGCAACTCTTGTACTCTCGCCGTTTACATCAGCGCCCGCCTGCGAACGTTCGCCGCGTGCGGCGCTAAAAAGATTTTTTTCGGAAAAAAAGCCCGTAAAAATACGAGTCGCGTCGCCGTCCGCCCCGAAATAAGCGCCGCTTCTACACGGCAATCTCGGCGTTTCGCTCGGAAAACGCCGAATAAAACGCTGATAAAAAAAATTCTTCAGACCACCCTAAACGCGTCTCTTCTGAATTTGACAGTTTTTAGTTTTCTTTCGATAATATATACGTCTTAATCGACGCTAAAGAGAAGCCCCGTCGGCGCGAGCGCCAACTTGATGGAAAGTCCGCTTTACGATGCAAGAGATTGTCAACGTTCAAAGGGCGTCCTACGCCAAATATGAAGAGTTGCTGCTACAAAAAAGCGCCTTGAAAAAGGAGGCGCACATTTGGGAGCAAAAATACGTTCGCGTGTTCGGCGAGCTGATTATCGAAATTTTTAACGAAAAAATCCAATGCGTTAAGAAGAAAAAGGCGATCTCGTTTTGTCAAGTCGCCATCAATCGAGGACGCGCCGTTACCAAAGAAGAAATTGAAAAATACGTCGAGGAAGAGTCGAAAAAATACCAGGAAACCCTCGACTCGATGATCGAAGAACATAAGGCGGCGAAAGCCGCCGGAAGCGTCACGGAACTCGAATTCCTGACGATCAAGAAGATTTATCGCAAGCTGGTCAAACAGATTCATCCGGACTTAAACCCGAACCTCGCCGATAACGAGAAGTTTCGAGAACTATGGCTTCAAGTCGTCGTCGCCTACAACGGCAACGATTTGAAATCGCTGCAGGAATTGGAAACGCTCGTCGCGAAAGCGCTCGAACAGTCTGGGCTAGGCGTGGAAAAAATCGAGATTCCCGATATCGAGAAAAAAATCGCCGACGTCGAAGAGGAAATCAAAACCATTAAAGAGACCGACCCCTACCAGTATCAATTCTTACTCCTCGATCCGGACGCCGTCGCCGAGAAGAAAAAACAGATGGAAAACGAACTCAAAGAGTATAAAGAATACGCAAATCACTTGGATCGAATTCTGGAAGGCATGTTAAAAGACGGGGTTCCAATCGTATGGGAAACAAACTGACCGAAATTAACGAGGACGCCGTCGCAGTCGTCGAATCTCACGATCTCGCCGAAATCGTCAAACCCCTCGTCCGCGAGATATGGCTCTTTGATTCTCACGTCGCGGGAACGACTCATTTAGACGACCAAACCGTCCTAGAGGCGGTCGCCGTCGGCGACGTCTTGATCCTCCGGCGCGAGGACAACCGGCACGATTCCAACGCGATTCTGGTCCTCAACCGTCAGAAGCAAAAACTCGGCTACGTTCCCCAAAGAGACAACGCCGTTTTCGCGAGATTAATGGACGCGGGCAAACTCCTCCAAGCGAAGATCGCGGAAATTGAGCGCAGAAGGAACTTCACGCTGATTAAAATCGGCGTCTATTTGATCGACTTATAACGACCGTTCGACGCCGCTAAAGAAGGAGACGCGACGCGTTCTTTCGTCGGTTTCACAACAGCAAAGGAATCTGTTCGAGCCGACGTTTCTCGATGGATTTTTTTCGTCGATTTTGCCCAAAAAAATAATTATCGGAGAAAATTCAACCCTCTTGTATAATACCAAACGTCGTCGAAACCAATCGACGAAAACGAACGACTACGGACGACGGTCCACGTTGTTGCGACAACATTTAGACCTTCTCGGCGTCGGAGCGACGGCGATTGCGCCTCGCTCAAATACGGCGTCGAATCATTAAGAGGAGACTTTCGCTATGAAAAAAGGTTATACGCACATTGGTTTGGTTCTCGACGCGTCCGGTTCGATGTCTTCCTTGGAAGAGGA
>CAMZHY010000328.1 GCA_947307005.1 uncultured Planctomycetaceae bacterium | reverse complement strand
GGGCGCGAAGGAGGACGGCCTAGCGCGGACGAAGGCAAGGGGCGTCCTTCGGGACGACCTGAAGGCGCGCGTCAAGGACGGCCCGAAGGCGGGGCGCCGGGCAAGGGCGACGCCGCTAAAGAGAGCGCCGGGACCGCGACGAATTACGGCGCGGGGATACAGGCGCGCCGAGCTCCTTCGCTGAACGGTATGTCGCCGCGCGCGATTATGGCGCTAAACGCGAACGTCGCGTATAAGAGCGGCGAGATTCTTGAGAAGCCCGCGAGCCTCGACGCGATTTTCGACGCGCAGCGGAATCTCACGCCCGGCGTCGGCGGTTACGAGATCGTCGTTCCGGATCCCGGGACCGACCGCGCCGTAACGATAACGTCGTTCGGTTCCTTCGCGGAATTCTGCAAGCCGGACATGTTTTACTGGGATCAATATTCCGGCGAATTCCTCGGGAAGACGACCTTCGCCGATCTCCCGCGCGCCGAAAAGATTCGATCGCTGATCGTCCCGTTCCACAAAGGGCGACTTTTCAATTCGGCGACGCGCTATCTCCTTTTCCTCGCGGGTCTAATCGGCGTCATCCTCCCTGCGACCGGCTATATCCTCATGGTTAAACGCTGGTTGGCGAAAGGAAAATCCCGAAAAAATGCGTCTGAACAAGGAAAGGCCGCCGCTGAAAACGCTACGGAATCGGACTCCGACGCTTGAGCGTTAGGGTTGTTTTTGAAGCGGTATAAGGTAAAATATATAGAAAGCGCGCGGGGTTCTGTCGTCGAGAATCGGATAACCGCCGATTTGGAGAGATTAGTAATGAACGTCCCGTTGGACGAAGGGTATTTTGTCAAGCTAAAACTTGACGTCGTTTTTAAGCGAGTCTTCGGGGAACAGAAGAACCTCGCGCTCACCAAAGCGTTGATTTCCGATCTTCTCGAAATTCCGCGAGACGAGATTCAATCCGTCGAGATTTTAAACGTCGAGATTGCGCCGGAATATTGGCGTCAAAAGTTTAGTAGACTCGATCTGCGACTTAAAGTCGACGACAGGATCGTCAACGTCGAAATGCAAGTTCGCGGCGAGAAGTCTTTCCGCGAGCGTTCGCTCTTCTATTGGTCGAAACTTTTTACGCAAGACATGAAGGAGGGCGAAAAATACAAGAAACTGAAACCCACGATTTGCGTCAATATCCTTGACTTTAACCTCTTCGACGACGAAGACTATCACACGCCGGTTTACGTGACATACGGGAAACGCCGCCGCATTTTTAGTAAGAAATTTGCGATTCACGTTTTTGAACTCAAGAAGCTAGGACGGTTTCCAAAGAATCTGCCGATGGAAGAATGGCTGAGGCTCATTAACGTAGAATCGAAGGAGGAACTCATGACGATTATCAATAATACGACGGTTCCGGAAGTTCGCGACGCGGGTCTAATTCTTCTAGATTTCCAAGCGGACGCGCGTATGCGCGAGGAAGCGTGGTATCGCGAGAAACAGATGCATGACGAAGCGTCTGAACTCGAAGACGCGAAGGAAGAGGGGATCGAGATTGGAATTGGAATAGGCGAAGCGCGAGGCGAAGCGCGAGGCGAAGCGCGAGGCGAAGCGCGGGGACTAAAGAAAGGAGAATTTAGGGCGTTTGCCGGACTTGTCGACGACGGAATAATCTCTATTGAACAAGCGGCGAAACGCGCGGGCGTGAGCGTCGTCGAATTTGAAGAATGGATGAAGGCAAACGCGGGTCATAAAGACGCGCCGGACGGAGCGCGCCCTTAAAGGACAGCGTTTAGTAAGGCGCGGCGAGTAGGAGTCGCCGCGCCTGTCAGATCAAACTTCGAAGTCGCAGTCCGGCTCCTCGGCGAGGAAGTCGCCCGTGACCGCGTAGGCGCGCGAACGACTGCCTCCGCAGACGCTGTGAAACTTGCACTTTCCACAGCGTCCTTTGAATAGCTCTGGATTGCGCAGCGCCGTAAAGACGGGGCTGTTCTGATAAACGTCGACGACCGAATCCTGCGGGAACCGCCCGCAACAGATCGGAAGGAAGCCCGCCGGATAGAGTTCGCCGTTATGCCCCGCGAACATGATCCCGCGCCCGTCGATGACGCCGAGGGGCGCCCGAGAACGCGATCCCTGACCGACTTCCGCGACGCCGTCGCTTTCTTTCTTATCGCCAATTTCGATCGACTGCGGCGCCGTTTTCATCGAGGCGGCAAACGCGGATTTCGGGAACGACGGCCTATGCTTGGGCGCCGCGAGCGGGTCGCCGCCGCGCTCCATGACGTAGCGGCGGTAATGCGGCGCCTCCGTCGTCTTGATCGAGAAGGGGCGCTTGAGCGAGTTCTGATAGAGTTTTTCAAAGACGATTCGATATTCTGGGGGCGAAATCCGAATTTCTTCGACGCCGCGTCCGACGGGCACAAGGAAGAAGACGGACCACATCATGACGCCTTTGTCTTCGAGCATATCCGCGATCGCGTCGATCATTTCCCAGTTGCGCCGCGTGATTGACGTGTTGACCTGAACGGGGAGTTCAAGGTCGCGCGCGTATTGGAGCATCTCCATCGCTTTTTGGAAACTTCCCTCGAAACCGCGAAACGCGTCGTGCGTTTCCGGGTCCGCCGCGTCGATGCTCAGTCCGATGGCGGAGACGCCCGCGTCCTTTGCCTTTTTAAAGGCGTCGAAGGTCGCAAGGGGCGTCGCGGAGGGGGTGAGCGCGGAGCCGATTCCAAGGTCCGTCGCATGACGGATCAGCTCGAAAAGATCGGCGCGTTTGAGCGGGTCGCCGCCGGTGAAACAGATCGTCGGTTTGCGCGGAAAACGCGCGACGTCGTCGAGGAGCTTCATGGCGAGTTCATGGGAAAGCTCGTCCTCGGCGGCGTTCTCTTGCGCCGACGCGCGGCAATGTTTGCACACAAGATCGCAGGCGCGCGTGACTTCATAGTAGAACATCAGCGGATTGCGCGGAAAATCGTCGACGGTATAGGGGATTCGATGCATCTTGCGTTTCTTTCTGGGTTGACGTTAAAAAGAGAGCCGAAGCGAAACGCGCGAATTCGTTTCGCCTCGGCCTAAAAGATCGCGTTTTAACGTGTTGCGCGTTACATGCCGAGTCTTGAGGCTCGCGGCGCCGCGCCGGCGCCCACGCCCGTAGAAACGGCTCTTGGCGTCGCGGTTCCCGCGCGTCCCTGCATCGCGTTGAACCTTGCGCGGTTGGCCGCGTTTAGCTGAGGATTCATCATGTCGGGATTCATCATCGCGGGCGACATGCCCCCGTAACCGCCGATGTAGGGCGTGGAGAACGGCTGAATCGGCGTTTGCTGCGACCTTAGACTTTGCATATAGGACGCGAGAACCTTTGAATTTACCGATTGCAGTTCGATAACGCGCACTTTTCGGACGCTTTCGTCGAGGATTTCTTTGTCGACCTCTTTGACGTAGTCTTCTATTTCCTTGGCGAGCGCTTCCGGCGCGTAGACCTCGAGGCAGTTTGTCGTCGGATTAGGCGTAATGCGCGGCGAAAGGTTGCCGGGCATAAGGGTCGTCTGAAATTTCCGCGAAAACGCGCTGAGCACCTGCTGCGCCATGCGCGTCGTCGAAGTGTTCTCGACTTTGATCTTATAAGGTTTCGTGATCGGCTGCGGGAAGAGTTCGGGATCGTCGAGAAGGACGATCATAGCGCCGACCGCCTCGCGATCTGCGCGGGATCCGTAGACCATCAACGTATTGAGCGCGGGTTCGGACTGAATGGTGAGCGGCGACGGCGTGTTAAAGGACGAGACGTTGATTCCGGAAGAGCTGTAGTAATTATAATCATAGAGGTACGAGTTACGGTTGTTCTGCGGACGGTTGATTCGATCGGCGAGGTAGGTCTGGAGACGCGGCAAGAGCTGCGCGACGCCGACGTTTTCGACGCGGAAAACGGTGTAGTTGCGGCTTTCAAGGAGAACGCGCTCCTTCGCCTTCGCAAGGTTCTCTTCCGTCATGTAGGAGAGGTACTTCGACGAATCAGGGTTCGTGAAACCGTCCAAGAGTCCGTCGGAGTCTTCTTCGGTTTCGTCGTTCGCCTCAGGAGCCGTTTCGTCTACAGAGACGCCGGTCGCGTCTTGAGTCGGAGCGCTTGACGCCATATTTTCAGTCGCTTCGAGGAGTTTCTGCTGAAACGCCTCAAGCGCTTCTTTGTCGGAAGAAGAGACGAGCAACGATCCGTCGGGATTTTTAACGACGTAAACGCCTGGCGCGACGATTTGCGCGTTTTCAGGAACCGCCGTTCCTTCGGGAGCGTCGAGAGACGCGCCGTTCGGTTCGTCGTTGAGGACTAGAACGTCGACCGCAAGCGTCCTCAGAATCGAGCGGTTAGCGACGAAAAAAAGGGACTTGAAGAACTTCGCCAGATCAGTCTGGAGAGCGTCGCTCTTTTTCGGCTCTTCCGGCGCGGGCTCCGCGGTCGAATCAGTCGTCGGCTCCGCCGCAGGCTCAGGAGCAGGCGCAGGCTCGGCAGCCGGTTGCGGTTCTGGAGCGGGCGCGGGTTCCGGGGCTGGCGCAGGCTCAGGAGCAGGCGTAGGCTCGGCTGTCGGTTGCGGTTCTGGAGCGGGCGCGGGTTCCGGGGCCGGTTGCTGTTCAGGGACGCTCGCGGGGTCGGCGATTGGCTTAGGCTCCGGGTTCTCTTTGGTTTGGACGACGCCAGAGTCGCCTTCGAGAACGTGAATCTCGTTGTCGCGGTTCCAGTTCTTTAAAGCCTGCTTGAGGACGTCC
>CAMZHY010000327.1 GCA_947307005.1 uncultured Planctomycetaceae bacterium | reverse complement strand
GGGCGTTTTCGCGAAATCTCTCGGATTAGGCGTTTCGCGACGGTGGAATTGCGCGCTTCTCGAGGGTAGAATGGGGAATATGACAAGCGTATGCGACGCGGCGACGCGTTCCTTATTTTACGAAAGGGCGGACGATGCAAGAGTTTGACGTAAGAGAAGAATCGTTGAATTATCATGCGCTGCTGGCGAAGAACTGGGCGGCGCTCGCGATGAAGGGCGCCGACGGGAGAGTCAACGCGATGACGATCTCGTGGGGACAGTACGGGAGTCTGTGGATGAACGGGCGCGAGAACAACCTTCCCGTCGCGACCGTTTACGTCAGAACGCGGCGGTTCAGCCGTCCGCTCATGGACTCCGCCGCGACGTTTTCCATTTCTTTCGTCAAACCGGAGTTTAAGAAAGCGCTCGGGTTCCTCGGTTCCAAAAGCGGCGCCGACTATCCCGACAAGATCGCCGCAAGCGGGCTGACGGCGGAATATTTCGACGGAACCCCGTACATCGCCGAATCTTCGATCGTCCTCGTCTGCCGTAAGCTCTATCAAGCGCGACTGCAAGAGAACGGCTTCGTCGATCAGGAGATTAAAGTAGCGAGCTATTCCGACGGCGATTATCACGTCGAATACGTCGGTCAAATCGTCGCCGCGCTCAAAGAATGAACCCCAAGTCCATTTCGAGACTCCTCGACCTTCCTAACGATTCCTATTTTTGAAGTCCTTTTAGCGCAAGGAGATACGGTTATGTCGACACGTTCTGTTAGAAAAAGCGCCGCGGTTTGCGCCGTCGGCGTTCTTTGGGTTCTTTCCCTACTGCAACCTTGCGGCGCGGCGGAGTCGCGCGTCTGGACCGATTCCTCGGGCAAGCATAAAGTCACGGCGACGTTTATGTCGCGCGACGGGACGACGGTGCGGCTCCGTCGTCAGGACGGCAAGACGATCATCATGCAGATGGACCGTTTGAGCGCCGACGATCGGGAGTATATTGAGTCGCTCGATTCAAATCCCTTCGAGGAAGGCGTCGTCGACGACGAAAACGCCGTCTCCGGCGCTCCGTCGAGTTCCTTCCCCATGTCGGGGAAGACGCAGAAGTTCGACGGATGGGACAAGCCGGTTTTCATCGGCGATCGGACGCGCGAAAAGAACCTGTCCGTCGCCGGGGCCGCGTCGGAATGGAAGTATTCGCCCGTCGTCGCGGAGCCGAAGACGCTCAAGGAATTTCGCCCCGTTCCCGTTTTGAAGGGAGCGAAGTTTGGCGCGGGCGCCTACGCGCAGGACGTGAGCGTGATCGCGCCGTCGAAGGATCGCGCGGACGGCGCGTTTTTCGTCGGGTTCAAGACGGGCGTTTTGAATACGGCGCAGTCTTTCGTCGCGCGCTGCGACGTCGAGAAGGGCGTCGGGGAACTCGCGGAGCTTGAAATCAAAGAGGCGCGGCTGTGCGACGTCTCGCCCGACGGCGCTTGGGCGGTCTTCATTGTGGGACTCAACGTCGAACCTGGCTTTCCGAAGAAGGCGTTTCTGGCGTTCGTCGATCTTAGCGCGATTTCCGACGCCGGAACCCTCAGACCGTCGGCGGTCTTCTGCCCGTATTACGAAGAGCAGGCGATCGGAACCTTTAAGAATCGAACGTTCGGCGAGCTAGAGAACGCGCTTTGGGTCGACGACGATCACGTGATCACCCAAAGTCGCGATGCGACGACGCTTTGGAATATCAAGACGTGCGCGGCGGAATATACGATCGCCGGCGCCGGGTACGCCGCGCTTGATCCGTCGCGCAAGAGTTTAGTTTTCGTTTCCGGGGCTGCGGCGGGGTTCTACGACGCGCTCACGGGCGAGTCGCTCGGAACGCTTGCGGTCGAGGCGTCGGAAGGCGAGCGCGTTTTCGTCCAAGCGAACTGCGCGTTTTCTCAGAGCGGCGCGAAGCTTGCGTTCACGTCGCCGCAGGGGCTTGCGATCGCGGACCTGACGAGCGGCAAGGTCGAACGCGTTTTGAAGTCGCCGACGCTCTTTAAGGCGCTGGCGTGGGGCGCGGAGAATTACGTGATCTGGGGACAGATCGGATTCGACCTCGAAACGGAGTCGTCGCTGTGTAGCTATACGGGATTGGGAACGGAAGGCAAGAGCGTCGCGGGCGCTTTCGGGCTGGTCTGGACCGTCGCGGACAAGACGCTCGTTGGCTTTGAGGCGCCGCATAAGGCGGCGTTAGACGCGTTGAAGAAGGCGGCGGATCCCGACGCGTACGACATATACCCGGGCGTCGGCGTCGCGATCAAGACCGATCTCAACGGGCTGCTCGACGAGAAAGAGGTCGTCGAGAATCTTACGGAGAGCGTCAAGCGCGCGGGCTTGAAGGTCGATCCGAGTTCGTCGATCGTGTTGACGGCGAAGTGCAAGGACACGGGCAAGACGGTCGAAACGACGTGCGCGGAAGTCGAGACGACGCTTCCGCTCGGGGCTCCGCCGATTCCCCTTCTTGGTCGCGAACGGCTCAAGTCGGCGATTACGGTCGATCTGAAAATCTTCGAAGAAGGGATTGAGATCACAAAATCGGGCAAGACTCTCTGGAAAATGAGCGCGATAACGACGGGCCCCGACAATATCGAAAAAGAGGAAGGCAAGTCGGTCGAGGAGCAGATACGCGAGGCGCACAAGCCGGAAAGCCGCTATTTCCGGGTCGCGTACATTCCGAAATACGTCTCCAAATCGAGTAAAGGCGCGCCCGTCGTCGGCGCCGCGATGACCAACGCGCGAATCACGGCAAGCGGCGTCAGATGACGGTCTGACTGCGACCTGCGCGTTATGAAAAACGCCGCTTTTTGAAGGGGTTCGCGTCCTTTCGAACCCCAAAAGGCGGCGTTTCTTTTTATGACAAACGACAAGAATCGCGAAACCGGGGGGTTGGAAATTGCTCGTTAGAGAATACGCTCAAGCGGATCTGCCCGCGATGATTCAGATATGGAACGAAGTCGTCGACGACGGGGTCGCTTTTCCTCAGGAAGAGGGACTCGACCTGGCGAGCGGCGCGGAATTCTTCGCCGCGCAAAGTTACGCGGCGGTCGCGGAGGTCGACGGGACCGTCAAGGGACTGTATATCCTCCACCCGAACAACATCGGCAGGTGCGGGCGACTGTGCAACGCGAGTTACGCGGTCGCCTCCGACGCGCGCGGACGGCGTATCGGAGAACTCCTTGTTCTCGACAGCTTAAAGAAGGGAAAAGAACTGGGCTTCAACGTGATGCAGTTCAACGCCGTCGTCGAAAGCAACGTCCCGGCGAGACGCCTCTATGAACGACTCGGTTTCGTCAAGCTCGGAACGATCCCCGAGGGCTTTCGCTTGAAAGACGGAACTTACGCGAATATCTGCCTTTACTACTATAAGTTGTAACGCCTTTCGCAGCGCGATCCACCTTGTTTTCGGACAATCGCGAGCAACGACTATTTCGAGACGTCTTGCTCGTATACGGGACCGGCGTCGTCAAGCCATGCGATTTCCGACTCAACCTCCCAGAAGGATTTTTCGTCAAAGATTTTAACCTGAAGAAAACGTTTTTTAATGAGATCGACGTTAATATCGAAATCTTCGTAAATGCGGCTCCAATCAAGTGTTCCGTCTTGGTTAAGAATAGTGTGGAAAAACATATTGTTTTCGTTGCTTGCCCGCCAAGTATAGACAAAAAAGTGACTTTGACCCGTTTCGGGATCATACTGCGCCTCATGCCAGTAGGCGCGACCGTTTAAGAACAAGAGCGCCTCGGAAAACCAGCCCGTGTCCAAGAAAATTTCAAGGTCTCCGTTGATCATAGTCCAAATGCAGACGCCTTTTATAGAAGTTGCTTTTGTGGGATAAACTTGGAAAACTGACAACGTAGCGACGTTTTTCGCGCGCGTTCGTTACGAGTTGGCGAGCGCCGATTCCCGCGTAAGGGCAAAGCGCGGCCCCTCCTCGCCGATTTCTCCCGTCGCGACGAATCGACATTTTTCTAGGACGCGTTTGGAAGCGGCGTTTTCAGGTTCCGTTTCCGCTTCGATCGCCGCGACGTTCGGGTTTTGAAACGCCCAGTCGATCGCCGCGCCGACCGCCTCGGTCGCGTAGCCTTGGTTTTGACAGGGCTCTAAAATTCCATAGCCGATTTCCGCGACGCCTTTGGGATCGAGTCCTTTGAAAGAAAGATCGCCGACATGGGTTCCGTCTTTGAGTTCGACCGTCCAGATCGCATGCCATTCCCATGCGTTGGGATCGTCGAGGGCGCCTTGGAGCATTTCTCGATACGCCGTTTTGAGATCTTTGTCGGTTTCCGAATCGATATAACGTTCCATTTCGTCCTGCGAAGCGACGCGCAGTCTGAGACGTTCGGTTTCAAGGCAAATGTTTTTCATTGTTGCGAAGCGTTTGAGGATTTCAATGTTTAATCAACGGCGTCTAAGAAAACGCCGACGCTAAAAAATGGACGGGCTTCGTCGTTTAACCTTATTCGTCTCCATTAACCCAATGTTTGTCGATTTCCTTCTTTAACTCGACAAACGCGCCAATAAATTCAGACCTGAGGCGCTGAATTGTCTCTAGTCCAGTCTCTTTACTGTATGTAGGCGACAGCAGATTTCGAGCGTCCAGAATATCAAGCCAAATTTCTTGATCGTTGATCATGTCGCTTTGATATGCGAGTTTAATAATACTTCTCGGCGAGCCGGTTCTCACTTCGTGTCGCCCGTCGCGTTCAAGTATTTCTTTCATCAATTTCCAAGTTTGTTC
>CAMZHY010000326.1 GCA_947307005.1 uncultured Planctomycetaceae bacterium | reverse complement strand
TGACCGTCCCCTTAACGACGGCGATGATCGGCTCGCCCTCTTTGTCGACCGCGACTTTTCCTTCCCATTTTCGATCCCACGCCGGATTGGAGATTTCGCCGCCAAG
Organism: uncultured Planctomycetaceae bacterium; assembly: GCA_947307005.1. Lineage (GTDB taxonomy): Bacteria > Planctomycetota > Planctomycetia > Pirellulales > Thermoguttaceae > RUG369. The sequence continues at coordinate 4,653 of CAMZHY010000326.1, read as the reverse complement.
ACCGGGCGTTTCGCCGTGATCGTAGAAGACGAGGCGCTTGACCGTCGCGTAGTCGGAGTGCAGCGAAAGGAACCCGTAAAGCGTCGACCAAAGTCCCGTCCCGACGATCGGGAGCGTCACGGCGTCGAGCGTTCCGTCGTCGTTATAGAAGAGGTAGACGACGCCGAGCTTCGGAATCGATCCGATTCCGGCGATATCGGCGTTTTTGTCGAGAACGCGAAGATTCGTCTTGTCCGACTCGACCGTTTCCGGATCGGCGTCCGGAACGATCTCGCCCGTCTCGAGGTCGACGACGACCGTCGCCGACTTCTTGAAGAGTTCGGCGGCCTGCGCGGACGTAATCTTTTGCGTCGGTTCGACCAGCCCCGCCGCGCGAAGAATATTCGTCTGACGGTCTAACGCCTGATTCCGACGCTGCATGTCTTTGAGCGAAACGTCCGCGAGCGACACGATAATCGCGCAGACGATCGCCAGAAGCGCCGCGACGGTAAACGTTTTCGTAATCGATTCGTTATTCATGCGAAACGCCTCCTTCCGTTCGTCCCGTTTCCAGTCGCTTGGCGCGCCGTCGAACGTTCCTCTGAACGACGCAGTAGTCGATCAGCGGCGCGACGCAGTTGCCGAAGAGAATCACGAGCATGACGCCTTCGGGGTACGCGGGGTGAAATACGCGGACGACGCTAATCAGCGCGCCGACGAGCGCGCCGTAGACGTACTGGCCGAGCTTGGTCGCCGCCGAGGTCACGGGGTCCGTCGCCATAAAGACCATGCCGAAGGCGAAGCCGCCCATGACGAAGTGCCAGCCGGGGCCGAGCGCGAGCGCGGGTCGCGCCGCGACCGCGTCGGGACCGCAGAGGGTCAGCAGCGCGGCGAGCCCCATGCCGCCGACGAACATCGACGCCATGACGCGCCACGACGCGATTCCGACGATCAGCAGGAACGCCATCCCGATAAGGCACGCGAGCGTCGACGTTTCCCCAACCGCGCCCGGAATGACGCCGACGAAACAGTCGCGCAGCGTGTAGCCCGCCGTCGCGAGCGCTTCGGCGCCGCCGGTCGCGCAGGAGAGGGGCGTCGCCTTAGAGACGCCGTCGACCGCCGTCCAGACCTTGTCGCCCGAAATCTGACCCGCGTACGCGAAGAACAGAAACGCGCGCGCCACAAGCGCGGGGTTCAGGAAATTGCGCCCCGTGCCGCCAAAGATTTCTTTCCCGATCACAACGCCGAAAGAAATCGCGAGCGCGACCTGCCAGAGCGGAATCGTCGCGGGGCAGATCAGCGGGAAAAGAAAGCCGGTGACGAAAAAGCCTTCGTTGACCTCGTGCTTGTAAATTCCCGCGAAAAGAATTTCCCACGCGAGTCCAACGACCATCGTTACAACGTAAACGGGAAGCCAGTAGACGAGTCCGTAAACAAAGCAGCCGATAATCGACCCGGAATCGTAGACCGGGATCAAGTCGGCGAGCGCGTTCAGAATGGCGCCATGCCAGTCGGACGGCGCCGTCGCGCCCGCGTCGATCAGGCGGTTCGCTTGGAGTCCGACGTTATAAAGCCCCATGAGGAGACACGGAATCATCGCGTAGATGACGAACATCATCATGCGCTTGAAATCGACGCAGTCGCGAACGTGAACCGTCCCTTCCGTTCGTCGATCGGGCGTAAAGAAGAACGTGTCGGCGGCGTCGTACAGAGGATAGAGCTTCGCGAGCGGTTTGCCCGGCATGAAGAACTTCTCGCCGACGTCTTGAATCATTTTGCGGAGCGCGTTGATTTTCATCGGGTCATTCCTCCTCTTTCATCGCCTTGTCGAGCAGCGCGCGGAGCGTTTTCCCGAAGTCGTTCTTGCCGAAATCGACGAGCGAGCAGAGCGCGAGGTCTTCTTCGTCGAGTTCGAACGCGCCAAGCTGTTCGGCCTTGTCGAGATCGCCGACTTCGAGCGCCTTGAAAAGGAACGTCGGTTCGATATCTAGCGGCGTGACCTTGTTGAACGCGGGGTTCGGAATAATCGCGCGCGGACCGCCGTGGAGAGCGGTCGTCATGGCGAAGGTCCCGCCGAAAAACGTCGAAGCGACGGCGCGCGACGCGGAGAATTTATGGAAGCCGGGGAGCGTCCATGCGAAAAGCTCGCGAGGATCGCCGTCGCCAATCGCGGAAATCTGATTGACGTAGCGGCCCAGTCCCGCGAGTCCCTTGACCGCCGTTCGACCGTTGAGAACGGAGCCGGAAATCATGCGCGTCGGTTCGTCTTTAAGTTCGTCCGCAAAGAGCTCGAAAAGACACGCGCCCTGCTGAACGCGAAGAAGACGCGGCTTCTTGACCATGGGACCGCCGATCGAAATCACTCGATCGACGTCGAGCGTCCCGCGCGTAAAGAGCGCGCCGATCGCGATAACGTCCTGATAGCCGATCGACCAGACGACTTTGTTCAAACCGCAAGGGTCAAGTTTCGCAATGTGCGTTCCCGTCAGCCCGGCGGGATGCTTGCCCGTAAACCGAACGACCTCCGCTTGAGGAACCGCCTCAAGGGACGCGACGTAGTCGGATTGATACTCGTCTTCCCCGAGGCAAACCCAGAGTTTCTTCCCGCAGATTCGACTCAAGACGCGAAGCCCGTTGAGGAAATCCTGCGCGCGCGATTCGACGATTAGCTTCGGATTCGGCGCGTGAGGGTTCGTGTCGGCGGCGTTGACGAAGAGGGACGCGGGAACTGAATCGACTTTCGGAACGCGACTGAACGGACGCGTTCGGAGCGCGATCCAGAGCCCGGATTCGATCAGTTCCTCGCGAACTTTCGTCGGACAGAGCTCGACGAGTTGCGACTCGGAAAAAGCTGGGAACTCGACCGATTTTCTTCCGGCGTCGCCCTCGTCCGCTTCGACGATAATCGACTGAAACGCGCGCTTCTCGCCGCGATTCACCGTCTTGACGACCCCGGCTGCAGGCGACGTATATTTCACGCCCGGATTCTTCTTGTCAAGGAACAGAAGCTGGCCCGCAAGGACGCGCTCCCCTTCTTCAACGCAGATCGTCGGCTTCATTCCGACGTAATCGACGCCCGTGTGCGCGATTAACTTAGCTTCCTTCTTTTCCGGCGCCGCGCTCTGGTCGGGCGCGCCGGCGAGGCGAAGGTCAAGCCCTCGCGTTATTCTAATTGTTTTCATCGGCGAAACGCCTTTCGCGGAGTCGCGCGACGAGTCGCTTTTCTCGTCAAGGACTCCCAGCCTTTGAAAATGAACGGTTATATCGCGTCAAAAACGGCGACGCGGAAAACGTCTCGACACGCGGATACTCCGCGCGATCCGCGTCCAACGCTCTCCCGTCGCGCGGCGTTTACCGGCGGCTCGGCGGCGAGCCGACGACGCGACGACGCTATTCGAGTTGATTTTAATCTTCTTTTGAAACTCGTCCAGTCGCCGCTAGACAAAATAATCGGGCGCGAAATTGAACATATTATCCCTTCAATCGCGGCGGTCTCTCGTTGGATTTTCGCGTCGCGTCCTCATACGAGGAACTTCTTGACGATAGGAATCTGATGCAAGAAAGCGGAAATTAAGAACGACGACGCCGTCGCCAACGCTCCGACGATGACGTATGAAAAAGCAGGATTACAAATCTCAACATTTAATCCGAAGGACTTCGAAAGAATCATAAGAACTAAAAAATGAGATAAATAGGCGCCAAAACTGTAATTCGAAGGCGTTGTTATAAACCTGTTTGGCTTAAGATTACAATATTTAAAGAAAACAAATGCGCAGAGCGATTCAAACAAGAAAAACGCGCGAGAGTATTTTTCGCCAATCAATAAATAATTACTTATGGCCCAAAAGCCGTGTTTGAAGAAAAAGGAAATGAAGATAGCTATAAAACCAATAATACCCAATATATAAAAAACGATTCTTAGCCGTCGGCTTATTTCTTTTTGGTTAAGATAATCTCCAAGGATATAATATGACGGAAATCCCAAAACTAAACACAATCCGTCAATATTGACAATATTCTCTATGCCAGATATGTCCTTAACTGTGCGAAAAAAACTATTTCCGAAATCATCGACGAAGTCTGTTATTTGAACGATCAAACTAAAAATAAAAGCTACGGCAAAGAAGTATAACGTCGTTTTCTCCGACTTGGCAATTTGCTTCAATACCGGTATGAACGCATAAAGACCAACGATGGTGGGAATGAACCACAGATGAATTTGACTGACGCTGTGAGTAATATTCCATATTTTATCGAAAAACGATCCGCTGGTAAAAATTTCGTAAACGGCGGACCAAACAAACCAAGCGACCAATAGTCGGAATATATATTTGGCGTAGATTTTTTTTATCGGAATATCGCGACTAAGAAATATCGCGCCGCTAATCATTACCAAAACGGGAACCGACCACTGAACCAACGCGTCGATGGTAACGTTGACGAGATGATCAAAATCTCTTGCTTCATAACCTGGTTTTCTAATTGGAAAATCCACATGATTAAAAATAACGCCAATAATCGCTAAAACTCTTAGATAATCAAGGTAGACAATTCTGTTTTTATTTTGCGAGGTCTCGTTCATTCTGTACTTTCCCCAGTTTTTTGAAAGGAAAAGTTTTAATGAGGTCTGACTAAAAATTGGCATATGAAAAAGGGACTGCCTTGGTTAGTGTT
>CAMZHY010000325.1 GCA_947307005.1 uncultured Planctomycetaceae bacterium | reverse complement strand
CTCGACGACTGGACGCTCCCCGACGATTTCGCGACGCCTCCGAAACCTGACGCCGACGCGCCGTATCGCGTCCATTCTCTTGAAAACGTTAAGCCCGAGGATTTGAGGCTCGTTTACCTTCCGAACCCGAACAGCCCGTCGGGCACGCGCATTTCAAACGATCAAATCATGAAGATCGCCGACTCCTTGCCGTGTCCGCTCGTGATCGACGAGGCGTACGCCGACTTCGCGGGCGAGAACTGCGTCGAGCTCGTTAAGAAGAACCCGCGCGTTATTATTTCGCGCACGATGAGCAAGTCGTACGCGCTCGCGGGACTGCGCTTCGGCTTTATGATCGCGCGCCCCGAGACGATCGCCGAGACGTTTAAGGTCAAGGATTCGTACAATTGCGACGCGCTCTCGATCGCCGCCGCGACCGCCGCGATTCAGGATCGAGAATGGCTCGCCGCGACGACGCAGAAGATCGTCGCGACGCGCGCGCGTCTCATGACGCGAATGCGCGAGCTGGGCTTTGCCGTTCCGGAATCTCGCGCCAACTTTACGTGGAACGTTTTTCCAAACGCGGGGACGCTGCACAAAGACCTGTACCTGTATCTCAAGCAAAACGGGTATCTCGTTCGGTATATGGACTACCCGGGCTACGGCGACGGTCTGCGAATCAGCGTCGGGACGGACGAGGATACGGATCGGTGTCTCGCGCTCGTCGAACGTTATCTCAACGACGTCGGGCGTCGGGGCGCGGGCGCGTAGACGCTTGCGACGACGGAAGTCTTTTCATCATTAGGAGACGCGGTTATGCGTACGGCGACAGTTAAACGCGAAACGAAAGAGACGCAGATCAGCCTCAAGATTAACCTCGACGGGACGGGCGTTTCAAAGTTGACGACGGGAATCGGTTTCTTCGACCACATGCTCACGCTCCTTTCGGCGCATTCGAAGATCGACCTCGAACTTGACGTTCACGGGGATCTCGAGGTCGACGGACATCACACGGTCGAGGACGTCGGGATCGCGCTCGGTCAGGCGTTCGTCAAGGCGCTCGGCGACAAGTCCGGAATTTCGCGCTACGGATTCTTCATTCTGCCGATGGACGAGACGCTCGCGCAAACGGCGGTCGATTTCAGCGGACGTCCCTGTTTCGTTTACAACGCGACGTACCCCGTCGAGCGCGTCGGGACGTTTGACCTTGAGCTCGTCCGCGAATTCTGGCAGGGCTTTGCGAACGCAGCGGCGTGCAACCTGCATATCAACGTCCCCTACGGTCAGAACGGACACCACATCGCCGAAGGAATCTTCAAATCCGCCGCGCGCGCGATTCGGATGGCGGTCGAGTTCGATCCCCGTCAGAAGGGAACGCCGAGCACCAAAGGAAAACTCTGAACGGCGTCCTTTTCCTTCTCTTGGAGAATTCAATTGCCAAACCGATCGACGGGCTTTCGGTTCGTCGGTCGGTTTGGCAATTTGCGTTTCTTGGCGACGCCGCGATAAAACGTCCTTACCGTTGCGACCGTTCGTACAGAGATATTGCGTAAATCAACGCGACTTTCTATCGTTTAAAGAGACGCCGCGTCGTTTTTTTCTGAAAAAAAGAAACGACGCCTGAAATTTCTGGCGTCGCGGGGGCGGCGATCTAGAAGAATCCGCCGACGTGGTTTAACGCACAATCGTCGAGACGCGTCCCATCGCGCCGCTTCCGGACGCTTGGGCGACGCCTCCGCGTCGGTATCCGCTGGGGATGAAGACGACGCCGGGCTGGATTCTTTCGGCGGGCGTCATCGCGGGACGCTCTGTCGAATCCACCGTATTAAGCGCGACTTTCGGCAGACTCGTCAGACTTTCTTGACTTGCTTGACTTGTCTGATTCGACTGACTCGCTTCGGCGGCGTTGTCAAATTGACGTTGATCGAGAACTTTGCTCGGTTCGTACGTCGGCTTGCCTCCGTTCATGAGGGTATAGCCGAGGAACCCGTCGTTGGCAATAGAATTGATCGGCTGGAAATCCAACGTCTTGTAATTTCTGAAGGGCGCGAGATTCGTCTGTTTTCCCCAATCTTTGTTAGGGTCGTTTTCCTTCCAGTTCAACGCGAAGTAATCGTCGCGCTCGTCGGCGGGGAGTTCGAGTCCGGCAAAATCGGCGCCCTGTTTCGTCGTTTCGCCGACGTTCCCCATTTCGGCGCGGGATTCTTCCGCGGAGGAGAAGGGGGCGTCGCCGGCGGCGAAGAGGTCGTCGCTCGAGTCGGGCGTCTGCGGATCGAGTCGCGTCCCGTCGCCGTTAACGTAGGATCGCGTCGTCGCGTCCTTGACGCGCCACGGGTTCAGACGCGCGACGGAGACGCCGCGCGGACGGCCGTCGTCAGCTTGCGGTTCGTCGTCCATAAAGGGACGCGACACAAGCCTCATTAGCGCGAAGAACGCGGCCACGGCTAAAAGGACGAGCAGGGAAAATCCAAAGGACCTCCCTCGCGCTCGACCTCTCGATCGATACGTGTATTCTAATCGGTCTCTACGAATAGGCATACGACTTCCTTCCATGTAAGGTTCGGACAATAGAGTCCGGAAAAGCGAGGCGCGTCCATGATGCCTCTCTCCCTACCGGATCCTATCATAACCTATTTATGCCTTCGCGTCTTTATCAATTGTCATAAATAAGATGTTTTTTCCGAAAATTATTTCTGGAAGTCGTACAGTCGTTATAATCACTATATTTACTGCAATCCACGCGGTCGGTTTATCGCATTCTTGACGTCGTGATGAAAAGCGAGGAATTATAATATTTGCGAAATCTAACAACGATGTATAATAAGCGTTTGTAAAGGCGCGGCGTTTGTCAAGCGCGCGCGATTTGCGATCATTTCATCGGGAAATTAAGGAACGAAACCTATGGCAAACGCTCGGAACGCGGCTGGTCAAACGAACGACGAAACGATTCTTGTTTTAGATTTTGGCTCGCAGTACACGCAGCTGTTAGCGCAGCGCGCGCGGGAGAATCAGACGTATTGCGAGATTGTTCCATGCTCCATAACGGCGTCGGAGGCGGCGGCGCGGCGTCCGATCGGTTTGATTCTTTCGGGCGGTCCTTCAAGCGTTTACGACGACGGAGCGCCGCAGATCGACCCCGACCTCTACAAGCTCGGCGTTCCGATTCTCGGGGTCTGTTACGGGATGCAGCTCACATGCCGTCTTTTTGGCGCGACGGTGGAGCGCGCGTCGGCGCGGGAATACGGCGCGGCGGAGATTACGGTCGCGGACGAAGGAGAAAAGTCGCCGCTGTTCGAGGGCATGTCGAAGCGTTCGCAGGCGTGGATGAGCCACGGGGACCAAGCGACGGAGTTGGGGGACGGTTTCGTCGTTCTCGCGTCGACGCCGACGTGCCCGAACGCGGCGGTTATGCATAGGTCGATTCCCTTTTACGGGGTGCAGTTCCACCCGGAAGTAACGCACACGACCGAGGGAAGTCGGTTGCTGTCGAATTTTATCGTGAAGATTTGCCGGTCGTCGCAGCGCTGGACGGCGAAGAATTTCGTCGAGTCGTCGATTGAGAAGATTCGCGAAACGGTCGGGAAAGAACGCGTGATTTGCGGACTTTCCGGGGGCGTCGATTCGGCGGTCGTCGCGGCGCTCGTTTCGCGGGCGATCGGGTCGCAGCTGACGTGCATCTGCGTCGACAACGGGATGATGCGCAAGAACGAAATCGCGAACGTCGCGCGAGTTTTCCGGGAAAACTTCGACGTCAACCTCGTCGTCGCGGACGCGGAGGAGCGGTTCCTGACGCTTCTTGCGGGGGTCGACGATCCGCAGGAGAAGCGCAAGATCATCGGCAAGACGTTCGTCGACGTGTTTTCGGAGGAGGCGAAGAAGATCGACGGCGCGAAGTTCCTCGCGCAGGGGACGATCTACCCAGACGTGATCGAAAGCGGCGGCAAGTCGGGCGGTCAGGCGGCGACGATCAAGTTTCATCATAACGTCGGCGGGCTCCCGGAAGAACTGGAATTTTCGCTCCTCGAGCCGCTAAGAGAGCTTTTCAAGGGGGACGTTCGCCGCGTCGGGCTCGAACTCGGGCTGCCTGAGGAACTCGTATGGCGTCATCCGTTCCCGGGGCCGGGACTTGCGGTGCGCTGTCTTGGCGCCGTGACGAAGGAGGCGCTCGACTGTCTGCGCGAGGCGGACGCGATCGTCGTCGACGAGATCGTCGCCGCCGGACTCTATCGCGAGACGTCGCAAGCCTTTGCCGTACTGCTCCCCGTGCGCAGCGTCGGCGTCATGGGGGACGCGCGAACATACGAGAACACGGTCGTCGTGCGCTCCGTCTCGACAATCGACTTCATGACCGCCGAATGGAGCCGACTCCCGTACGACGTCCTCGCCCGAATCTCGTCGCGTATCGTCAACGAAGTCTCCGGCGTCAACCGCGTCGTCTACGATATCAGCTCCAAACCGCCCGCAACGATCGAATGGGAGTGATCGGTTTTCTCCCTTTTCTGCACGCAGGTTTCTCTGGATATTGGAATCCTTTGTTGTTATAAAGGGGGAAATTTAAGACAGTAACGTTGTGGCGTTGTTTTTGGAGTCGTCAATTTGTTTTAGTAAGAACGAAAACGTATGTTTTTTGAATAAAGTTTGAGGAGATGGAGAGATTCTATGACATTATCCCACACCGTATGGTCACTTAACGAGAAAAAGCCGCTTCAATTCGCGAGCTTAATTGACGAAAATGAGCTAGAGTTGCTAGTATGTGACCATATTGAGCTTTTAAATCGAGATTGGATGGTCGT
>CAMZHY010000324.1 GCA_947307005.1 uncultured Planctomycetaceae bacterium | reverse complement strand
GCCGAAGGAACGCGCTTCGCCCCTCTTCGCAAATTCGATATATTGCGCCGTCTTTCCGTCGCGATAGAAACCGCTCCATAGTTCGGCGATTCTCGCGTTTTCCTCAGCCGTCGGCGGAACGTCTTCGTTCGCATAAAACGCGACGCTAAGCGCTTGACCGAGAGTCGCGACCCCGATAAGCCTTGCGACAAGAGGGGAATAGTCGCTTTCGAGGAGCGCGCGAGAAAAGCGCGTTATCGTCTCGACGTCGTCGATCGCGCCGGAAATATCGCCCGAGGCGATTCGAAAATTCGCGCGCGTCATGAGAATTCGCGAAAACTCCCGCGTCCATTGCCACGAGGAAAAGCTCGCCCCGACAAAAGCCCCTTTCTCGACGTCGGGAATAATCGTCCAACACGCGAGCTTCGGCATGCGCGCCGCTTGTGAAATCGTGTCGATCACGTCGGCGTTCTCTTCAAGCCATCGCGCGGGAACGGGATACTCCTCCGCCGTCCACGGACGCCACAGACGAACCTCCGCGTCGACGACCTTGATCCTCGCCGGACGCCTCTCGTAATTTTCCCAATATCCGCTGAAATCGGAGTCGGTCGTCGGCTCGGGTTCGTTTCCCGTAAGCCCGTTCTTCGCCAAATACGCCGTAAGACTCAGCCGCCCCAACGCCGTCGGACGCGCGTGGGGATCGAGTTTATACTTTTCGCACAGAATCGTCCACTCGCCGTCGAACCACTTCTTGGATTTCTCGTTCGTCGGAAACTCTTCCCACGGAATCTGTTCCGCAAGATCGCGGCGGAAAAGCGCGATCGGTCCGAGCGTTTGTAGGATAACCCGCCACCCGTTCTCTTCGACGGGCGCGATCGCTTCCTCCTGAAGCGCGTTGTACGCGTAGCGATAATCGACGGCCTCGCCCGTCTTCGGATCCGCCTTCCGATCGATTTCGGTCGTCTGTACGAGTTTGAGCGGCTTGTCGCGATAGCAATGATACCCGGCGCCGACGGCGACGAGTCCTAAAAGGACGGCGAAGAACTTCCTGCGACGCGACCAACCGCGTTTCGGGGTCGTCTGTTCGGAAGGTTCCGAAGTTGTCTTTTCTTGTTCTGACATTGGCGGTTCCTGCAAATGACGAAGGGATAATTGGGGCGCGGCGCGGGCGTTACGATTTCGGGAAACGTCTTCTAGGCGGGATCGACTTTCGATTCCGCGTCCGACTCAGATTCCGGCGGCGGATCGAGCGTCGATTCTTCGGCGTCGGGCGCGGCGCTTGGCTCCGTTTCGTCGGTCGGCGCGACGGGAACGGGAAGTCCGCGCAACCTCGCGTCTAATTCGGCGTCCGTCGTCGTTTCCGAGATGAAGCGCGTCGCCCCGCTAATCGTGGAGTAATTCATTCCGCCGCCATGGAGTTTTTCTTTGCCGGAGAAGAATTTCCTCACGTCCGCTTTGCCGTCGGCGGTGAAATCGGCGATCTTGAGTTCCGCGTCAGGTCTCATCCAGCAGACGGGCGTTTCGCGTTCGACGAGGAGAGCTTGACTCCACGCGTCGCGACCGACGCTTTTCACGCGCTCTTTGAAGTTCTTGCCGACGCCTGATTCGTCGAAAAATCCCTCGTCGCCGAGGAGGACGGAATAGTTCGTTTCGCCCTCTTTCAGTTCCTTCTTGGAGGGACAGCGGAAAACGTCGGGCGTCTGCGCGTGGAACGTCGCGTTGACGTCGGAGTCCCACGGCTCGTCGAGGCGGATTTGGCCGTAGAGCGCTTTCGCGTCGTCCCCCAGATACGGGAGGATCAGGACGCGCCAACTGTGAAGCGGTCTGCCCGACGCGTCGACGGAAAACGCGGGAGGAAGCGTTCCATGATCGAGATAGTACGCCATGAACGCGGTCGCAATCGCCGATTCCTTGAGAACGCATTCCGTTCGACGAAAGGCCTCTTGCGCGGCGCCAAGCGCGGGAAGGAGCGCCCTAGCGGCGTAAAACGCAATCGTCTTTTCCGGCGCCGACTTCAACGCGTCCGAACGACCGAACCGACGTAATTCGCTTTCAACCGCCTGAGCATGGTCTTCGTCGAGCGCTATTTCGTCGTAAAGGCGTTCAAAAATTTGAAAAATTTTCGCGTCGTTGACGGGGAACGCGGAAAAAAGAACGCTCATGAGCGCTCCGTCGAGCGGATTGTCCGGCTTTAAATCACACGCCAGACCGTCGTAAGACTTCCAAAAAGGAACGTTCGACCGTCGCGCCGTCGTAAAGTCGGTCAATACGGGAAGCGTAAAGGCTCGTTTTTCACCGAGATACGCGCTTTGGGCGTATCGTCGCATCCGCCCGTCGCGCCAGAGCGGCGCGCGGAAATTCGCAAGGCGCGCAAGATCTTCGGGAGACGGCGCGACGTCGGGATTTTCAAAAATCGGCGCGGCGGACGCGATTCCCAGCAGCGCAATTCCGACAAGCCTTTCCACGAGCGTACGGCAATCCGTCTCCAAATAAGCGCGTCCAATGAGCGTTATCGTTTCCACGTCGTCGATCGCGCCGGAAATATCGCCCTCGCCTACGCGATAATAGACGCGAACGTTGAGAAGTCGCGCAAATTCCCGCACGCTCTGGAGGTCGGGAAACGACATGCCAAGCGCCCCGCCCCTGTCGGGGTCCGGCATAAAACGCCAAACGCCAAAACGAGGGGAACGCGCCGCTCGCGCGAGGAGGTCGAAGAAGTCCGCGTTCTCCTCGAACCACTTCGCCGCGTTCGGGAATTCCTTCGCCGTCCACGGTTTCTCCGTGAGAATCTTGAGCGCTAGAAGCTGATTCGTCTTTGCGGGCCGCTCTTCAAAGTTCTCGCGATACGTCCCGTACTCGTTATTCTCGGGGTCAAGTTCCGGCTCGTTCCCCGTCAGACCGTATTTGCCAAGATAGTTCCAGAGGTCTAGACGGTCGAACATCGTCGGGCGTTCGAGAGGGTCGAGTTTGAATTTCTCGCAGAGGGGAATCCATTCGTTCTCAAACCACGATTTCGACTCCGCGTTCGTCGGAAACTCTTCCCAAGGAACCGTCGCGGCAAGACGGTACTGCTGCAACGCTTTGGGACCAAGCGCTTGGAGAAGTAATCGATAACCGTTCTCCTCTGCGGGACCGTACGAATTGTCCTGCGTCGCGTTAAACGCAAACCGATAATCGACGACCTCGCCCGTCTTCGGATCCGCCTTCCGATCGATTTCGGTCGTCTGCACGAGCTTGAGCGGCTTGTCGCGATAGCAATACGCCCCGGCGCCGACGGCGACGAGTCCTAGGAGAAACGCAAAAACCTTCTTGCGACGCGTCCAGAAACGCTTGGAAGTCGGTTGTTCGGATGATTCCGACGTCTTTTTTTCTTCTCCAGCCATAGCGGAACTCCAAATATCGAAAGCGTCACAGTGGAAAAGAGCCCCGTCGCGACGCGCGGCGGGGCGAAAGGAAACAACCTCGAGACAAGCGGCTTAAGTCGGGTCGACGCCTGAATCAGGGGGCGTCGCGGGCTCGTCGTCCGCCCCCTCGGCGACGGGTTCTTCCGCGGTAGGCGTTTCCGCTTCGCCGTCGGCGGGTCCTTCGGGCGCGGGGAGTCCGCGAAGGAGCGCTTCGAGTTCGTCGGGCTTAGTCGTATCCGCGTAGAATCTCACGTCGCCGCCGACGCGAACGCAGTTCATTCCGGCGGTATGACGATGTTTTTCGACAAAGAAGAACTTCTTCGCGTCCGCCTTGCCATCGACGATAAAGTCGGCGATCTTGAGTTCCGCGTCGGGCTTCATCCAGCAAACAGGTTGCGCGCGTTCCACGACGAGGAACTGGTTCCAGACGTCGCGACCGGGGAGCTTCGCGATCTCCTTAAAGTCCTTGCCGACGCCGGATTCGTCGAAGAGTCCGTCGTCGCCGAGAAGGACGGAATAGTCGGTTTCCCCCTCTTTCGCGTCTTTCATCGAAAAACAACGGTAGAATTCGGGAATCTGGGCGTGGAACGCGGCGTTCGCTTCGGAGTTCCACGGCTCGTCGAGGCGAATTTGGTCGTAGAGCGTCTTCGCTTGGGGTCCGAGGTAGGGGAGGATCAGGACGCGCCAGCTATGGAGAGGTCTGCCGACGTCGTCAACGGTAAACGCGGGCGGGAGCGTTCCATGCTCCTGATAATACGCGAGGAACGCCGTCGCAATCGTCGCTTCTTTCAGAACGCAGTCAAAACGGTAAAAAGCTTCCTTGACGGAGCCAAACGCGGGAAATATCTGCGACGCGGCGTAAATCGCGTTGTTTTTTTCCGGGGTCGACCGCAGCATAGCGGTAAGTTTCATTTCGCTTTCAAGATAGAGACCGACGCCGTCGCTATGATCATGTAGCGATTGACTCAAGTCCTTGAAAATCTCGAACGATTTGGCGTCGTTCACGGGGGGAACTTTGAGGAAAAGCCAATTTTTCAACTGCTCGAGAGGAGGCGCTTTGTCGTTGTTCTCGTCGAATGGATCCACCTGAGCCAATGAAAGTTATCCGAGTCTCTTCTTCAAATAATCGACAAAGGCTCCGTAACAAAAATAGCGCGATTCGCCTTTAAACGCGGCGTCGGCAAACTGATCCGCCTGACCGCCGCGAGAATATGACGAGTAGAGTTCGGCGATTCGCGTAAGTTCCTCCGCCGTCGGCGGAACGTCGGGATTGCCCATAAGGGGAATCCCGTTCGCGATCCCCATGCACGCGAGTCCCACGAGTCGCTCTACCAGAAGACCATGCTCCGATTCCAAACGCGCGCGTCCCATCAGCATGATCGTCTCGACGTCGTCGATCG
>CAMZHY010000323.1 GCA_947307005.1 uncultured Planctomycetaceae bacterium | reverse complement strand
GCGTCAAAAAGAGTAAGTTAAGGAGTAAGTTTAAGAAAGAACGCAATGGCTTTACCGATAAATATCATCGATCTGATCAATCAGCGAAAGGTCGAGCGAACGCGCATCGAATACAAGGCGGATTGGAACCCGGAACCCATCGTCCATACGATCGCCGCTTTTGCCAATGATTTTGACAATATGGGCGGCGGGTATGCGGTCAAAAAGCGCCGCGAGTTCGAAAAGATTCGTTCCTCTTGAGATAACAAAGTCCCGACGACTAAAAAGAATCGCCCGGACCGATTGGGAGACGTTCCCAGCCGATTCGGGCGTTTTCAATTAAGCGCCGAGATTTGCGCGGCGGCGGCAATTGGGCGTTATTCTTCGTCGTCGAAGATATCGTCAATATCCTGTCCTTCGTCGCCGTTTCCGCCGCCCATGAGATTGATTCTCAGGACGTCGCCAAGGGGCGCGAAGAAGCCGCGGTGAACGGTCGTTTTGACCTGAAGGACGCCGCCCTCGTACGACTGGACGGAAACGATTCGAGCGTCATCCGCCTTGACGAACGCCTCGATCGATTTCATCGCCTGGGGCCGAACGTCGTCGCGGGTCGCTAAAACGCTTTGAATCGCCTTCGCAAGCGCGGAAGCGTCGAAGAACGATTCGCCCGTCTGCGGTCCGGTCTCCTTCGAGCCGGTCGCAACGCGTTCAAAGGTCGCGTTCGCCGAGTCGGGGTCGAGCGCGGCGACGACAAGAACCGCGTCCTTCGAGAAACCGATCTTAACGCCGACCGACTTGCCCTTGAAGAAGGGGATTTCGTCTGAAACGCCGTCGAGCGGAATCGTCGAGCCGAGGACGGAATACCCGTCGATATCTTCCTTCACAACCTCGCCGATCGCAACCGACTCCGTTTCGCGGAGACGCTCGACGAGCTTTTCGAGAGCGGTCTGCAACTCGTTCGGCGCAGCGCAGTTGGAACCAAAGACAAGCGCGAGCGGCTCGGCGGAAATCGCGAACCCGCTGTCGTACGTTTCCGAAGGAATATCCGCGACGATCGCGTTCTCAACGTGTTCGGCGATCTCTTTAGCAAATTCAAGCGTTTCAGGATCGTCCTTCAGAACGTCGAACATCTCATCGAGGTTCTTATGTATCGCGCGCCGAAGATGTTCCGCGTCGACTTTGAAACTCGTCGTGGAGCAGTCTCCCGCGTCGATCGATATCGCGATCGCGTTCGGCGTGTCGGCGATGGCTCGCCAACGCGTCGGGGTCTGCGCGGTCTTGGCGAGGCTCTCGGCGAGGTCCGTCTCCGGTTTCGCCGTCAGAACGAAGTCGGAAACGAGATTCGAATCCGCGTCGGCGGCGAGCGTCCATTGGATTGACTTGAGCGACGAAACAAGCTCGGAATAGTTGGCGAGCGCGCGATCGACGCTCAGAAGTTCGTCGTCGTTTTCGTCTCCGACCATTTCCGCGAGTTTTTGACGCAGAACGGCGGAACCCGCCTCGACAAACTCTTGCGGAAGCGCCTCGAAGTTAATTTGAACGCCGACAAGCGTCTCCGCGTCTCCCGCCGGTACCGCAAACGCGTCGGCGGGAACGGAAGAAATAAGATTCTTCTGCGACTCCTTGCCGACGATTAACGCGCCGTTGGCGACGAAAAACTCGGCGGACTGGAACAGATTCTGGTCGATTTCTAAGAGTTTTTCCTTGAGTCCCGCAAGCGCCGCTTCGTCGATCTCTTCGGGCTTAAGAAGGGGCAGATATCCGAACGCGGCAATTTCGTCGCCGTTCGTCGCGACGATAACGCCGAGCGGCTTCGCGGGATCGAGGAGGTCGGATTTGACGCGCGCGTTGAAGAGTCCTCGAATTCCTTTGACAAGATCGCCGTACTTCATCGCGTCGGCGACGCGTTCGCCTCCGTTCCAGAGTCCGTCGACGCTGGAGACGGAAAAGGACGCGATCACCCGAGGCTCGTCGGCGGCGACCGGCGCGGCGGAAAAGACGCACGTCAGGAAAGACGCGCAGAGAATCGTCGACGCAAGCGCAAAGGCCGCGCGCGCGCGCGATTTGAGGTTTAGACTGAATTTCATCTTGAATCTCCAAAACAGACGGAGGATCAAACGCGACGCGAAAGCGAAGAATCAAACGCGTCGCTAAAAACGCGAAGAACGGTTGGCTAGTCTTCTCAATCGGCAATTATAGCCGCAAAACGCGCGTTTATCAACCTTGCCGCGTCCTGATTTTTTGACTATCATCCGCGGCGGGCGTTCCCTCGGAGGGCTTGGGGCGCGTTAGGGAAACGTCAGCGTTTTTATGCCAAAGCGATTTGGAAAGCGGCGATGGTTTTTAAAGGGAGAAAGGGCAAAGGGACGTCCGATCCTCGCGACGAGGCGAGCGTCCGCGAGGCGCTCGGGGCGCTCCTCGACGCGTCGGGAGTTGAAACGACCCGATTCGGCGAGGAAACAGGCTCTTATTGGGACCTGACGCGTCGCGCGAGCGCCGAAGCGCGCAAGGGCGCGAACGGCGCGCCGCAGTCGTTTTTCTTTTTGAACGACTCCGGCGAGCGTTTTCTCGTCGTCGCGCCGACCGCGACCGTTCTATTAATGTTGGACGCTTTTCTCGGTCTCGACGTCGAAAAACTCTGCGACGACGACGCGCTATGGCGCGAACTCTGCGAATCGGCGCGAAAACGTCCCGAACTCACCGAACTCGAAAAGGAAATCCTGAGCGTCGCGGCGCCGCGAATCGGCGCGCTTAACCCGCGCTGGTTTACGCGCGAGTTTGCGGAAGGAACCGCGAAGCCGAAATGGAAGACGCGATTCCTCGGTCAGAATTTCCAAAAGGGCGCCGATTATCTCGACGACGCGACGCTCCGCTGGGAACGGTGGGCGTTCAAACTAAAAGGACGCGTCCTCAACCTGTTTCTCGCGCAACCGTCCGCGACGACCGTCGCGCCGTCCCCGTCAAACCCGGAAACGGAGTCGAGTCCGGAAACGACGCCGATCCCCCTCCCCGACCTCGACCTCGACGCGCCCGACGAGATCAAGACGATGATCGTCCGCGTCGCGAAGGGAACGATCGCCGAAGAGGACTGGCGTTCCCTCAAGCTCGGCGACGTCCTAACGACCGACGCCCCGGCGGACGCTCTTTTCGAGGCGATCGTCGACGGCAAGGTCGTCTTCCGCATCAAACCGGGGCTTTTCCAAGGCCGTCCCGCCATTCAATTCAAAGAACGCCTATAACGCCTCATCTCCAAGCGCGACGCTTTTCTAATCTCAATACGGCGCGATCGCCAAGGGGGGAAGCGCCGACGATTGCTCGACTTTTGGAGTTCGGCGTCTTTTACGCGCGCTTCATTCAACGCCGTAAACAACGACTTCTCGCGAAAAGGCGCCGAAGCGTCCGTCATTCATTTTTTTGGAGTGAATTCCTTCCAAAACGCCGCCGCGCAAAGTCGACAAGGGACTCCGCGCGACGTTGCGGCTCCAGTTAGATCGCCAAGTCATTTTCGGCGGCGAATAACCTTCGTCGTTTTAGGAAACGCCCAGCGGCCGATTTCCGTAATTCCATCGGGCAGCGTTATCGATTCAAGCGAAGAACAACCCCAAAATGCCGAGCGACCGATTTCCGTAATTCCCCGGGGTAGCGTTATCGATTCAAGCGAAGAACAACCTTTAAACGCCCCGTTGCCGATTTCCGTAATTCCATCGGGAAGCGTTATCGATTCAAGCGAAGAACAACCCTCAAACGCCCCTTTGCCGATTTTCGTAATTCCATCGGGAAGCGTTATCGATTTCAGCGAAGAACAACCCACAAACGCCCCGTCGCCGATTTCCGTTACGCCTTGCGGAACCGCATATTCCCCCTTCATACCGCCAGGGCAAGCGACGAGAGTTTGACCGTCCTTCGTAAAAAGAACGCCGTCGATCGAACGGTAGTTCTCGTTACAATCGGAAACCTTAATCTCTTCAAGCGATGAACAATCGATAAACGCCACGTAGCCGATTTCCGTAATTCCATCGGGAAGCGTTATCGATTTCAGCGAAGAACAAAACGCAAACGCCCCGTAGTCGATTTTAGCAATTCCATCGGGAAGCGTTATCGATTTTAGCGAAGAACAATCCCAAAACGCCTCTTCGCCGATTTCCGTAATTCCTTCGTGTAGCGTAATCGATTTCAGTGAAGAACAATCCTCAAACACCCCTTTGCCGATTTCCGTAATTCCCTTGGGAAGCGTTATCGATTTCAGCGTTCGACAATTGCGAAACGCCCTTTCGCCGATTTCCGTAATTCCATCGGGTAACGCTATCGATTCAAGCGCCTGATAATCGCGAAACGCCCTTTCGCCGATTCTCAAGACAGGAAGTTGAGAAACTTCCCCGGCGTCGTTTTTAAAGGGAAGCGTCTGTGGGACGACGAGGTCGCCTGTCGGTTCAGGACCTTCAACCCCGCAAATCTCCACGCCGTCTTTGTAAGCGCGCGTCTTAAACTCTGACATTTCTTCTTCCTCCAATTTTAGAGAACTCTCCGTTCGAAACAAAAAGCCGTAAAGGGAAAACAGCAACGCTGTTTTAGGTCAAGCGTCCGTCATTCATTTTGGAACGAATTCCTTCCCCAAAGCCGCCGCAAGCGTTAAAAAGCCAAGTCATTTTCGGCGCCGAATAACCTTCGTCGTTTCAGGAAACGCCCCGTCGCCAATTTTCGTAATTCCCTCGGGCAGCGTTATCGATTTCAGCGAAGAACAACATTCAAACGCCCCGCCGCCGATTTCCGTTACGCCTTGCGGAATTGCGTATTCCCCTTTCATACCGCCAGG
>CAMZHY010000322.1 GCA_947307005.1 uncultured Planctomycetaceae bacterium | reverse complement strand
CCGGATGGCGAGCCCGAAATGGATATGGAAGAACGTCCGCGCCGCGAGCCGCGCCCACCTCGCGAGGATCGACGGTATCGCGACGACCGCGATGCCCGCGACGATCGCGACGACCCCGACGACCGCCGCGATTCGCGCCGTCCCCCGCGACGCCGTCCGAGCCGCGACGATTATTGAGAAAATGAACGAGACTCATCGCTAAGAATGAAACGGACTTTCGACCGCGCGTCGGAGGTCCGTTTTTACATTTCCATAAATTTAAAGACGCGATGGACGCCCCCAAACGACCCGTTTGGTTTTTTCAGAAAAAACTCGTTTTCGATATTGTTAGTCTAGTCAAATTTTCCCTTTTTTGTAAAATTGCAGAAGTTGATCGAACTTATGCGTTGCGGTAGGTTAACCTCGTTTCCGACGTCGCGTTGAATTGACGCCGGTTTGAACCTTCCGCGCCGTCGCGTTATACAAGTATGAGTTTTAAGGAGAAACGCTTCCCATGACCACGTTTAAATCGACGCGTAATCTTATAATCGCGGCGCTCGCCGTTACGACGTGCCTCGCTATGGTTTCCGGCGCCCGCGCCGACGAGCCGAAAAAAGCCAAAAACGTCATTCTCTTCATCGGAGACGGCGACGGTTTCAACTCCGAAATCATGGGAACCTATTACCACACGGGCGAGCCTTGGGCGGAAAGCTATCAGAACTTCCCGATCGTCTTGGGGTCCGCGACGTTCTCGCTCCATAAACACTCGAACGGCGTCACCGAATGGGATCCCGTTAAGGAGCCGGAAAAGAACATGGGATACAATCCGGAGGAATTCTGGAAGAATCCCGGCAACGCGAACTGGCGTCCGACCAATACGGAACTCACCGACTCCGCCGCGTCGGCGACCGCGATCAATACGGGACATAAGACGCTCAACGGTCGTCTTAACATCGATCCCGACGGAAATCGGCTCGAAAATTTCGCGCAGAAGAACATTAAGGCGGGTCGTTCCGTCGGCGTCGTCACGGACAACCAGATTTCGCACGCGACCCCGGCGGGCGCGTCCGCGCACAGCATGGCGCGCGGCAACTATGAGGAAATCGCCAAGGAGCAGATCAACGAAGTTCCTCTGACGGTTCTCATGGGCGGCGGACACCCGGAATACAGCAACGGCGTCAAGCGCGACAAGAATCCGGACGAACTGAACTATCAGTACGTCGGCGGTCGCGAACTTTGGGAAAAGATCAAGGCGGACGAAGGATATAACGGCTGGAAGTTCATCGATCAGCGCAGTCAATTCGCGGAATACGCCGCCGCGACCCCCGGCTCCGGAAAAGAACTGCCGAAGAAGCTCCTCGGCGTCGCTCGAACGACGGGCGACCTGCCCCCGATCGACGGCGACGTCGACAATCCGCAGTCGATGATCGAAAAGTTCTCGAAAGAGACCGTCGACGCGATCCCGTCGCTCACGGAAATGACGCTCGCGTCGCTCAACGTTCTTTCGCAGAATGAAAACGGCTTCTACCTCATGGTCGAAGAGGGCAACATCGACCACGCGAACCACTCGAACAACGCGGCGAACTCCGTCATGGAGCACGTCTGCCTCGCGAAGGCGGTCGACGCGGCGATCGCGTGGGTTGAGAAGTATTCCTCTTGGGACGAAACGCTCATCATCGTCACGGCGGACCATGAGACGGGTCAGATTTGGGGCGACGGAACCTACGTCGACGAGGATAACAACGGCAAGTACGACTCCAAGAAAGACACGTTCGAATCCTTCGAAAAAGTTCCCGCCTGCGCCAAGGGCGAAGTTCCCGCCGTTCAATATCTTAGCGGCGGTCACACCAACGCGCTCGTCCCCTTCTGCGCCAAGGGCGCCGGCGCCGAGCTCGCCAAAAACTTCATTCGCGGCAAGGATGAAAAGGCCGCCAAGTTCTGGAACTTCAGCGGCGAATTCATTTACAATAGCGACGTTTTCAACGTCATGTCCGCCGCTTCCGGGATCGAATGATTCCCGCCCAAAGCGAATCGGCAAATGAACTTCAACCCGGCGGCGACGCGTTTGCCGTCGGGTTTTCTTTTCCCAACTCTCGACGTCCGACGCTCGGAAAAACGCCATGGAACGACCTTTCGCGCTCTGGAGTCTCCTCTTCGCGCTCCTCCCTTGGCTCGCGCTCCTACGTCCGCGCCCGCACGACGTCCGGCGCGTTCCCTTCCCCGCGCTCGTCCTCATCGCGTCTCCCAAATCGCGAAAACGTCGGTCGCGTCGCTCGTTTCTCCGCGCCGCGCTCCGTTCTCTCGCGCTCGTCGCGCTCGCGATTCTGTGGGCGTCCCCGACGTTTCTTAACGACGCGCCCGCCTCTTCCGAAACGCTCCCCGGCAACGTCCGACCGTTAACGTCGATTCTCGTCGTCGACGGCGCAAGCGGCGCGGACGCGACGTCCGCAGGCGTCTCTTCCGCGCGGATTCTTGAACTTGCGCTCGACGCGCAGCTCGACGACGTTCAAATTGACCGCGTCGCCGCGCTCGAGTTCGCGCTTCGTCCCGACGCGTTTCTCGACGGACGCGACGCCGCGCTCGTCGCCGACGTCGCCGCGCTTACCGACCGCGAGGAGTCCGCGCTCGAGCGATTCGCCCAACGCGGCGGCGCCGTCGTCCTTTGGCCTGGCGTCGAAACGGACGCGGCGCGATGGCGCGAAACGTTCCGACGTTGGCGCGTCCCCGCGAACATCGTCGACGCGCCCATTGAAAACGCGCCCGCCGCGCCTCGAAGCGCGGAAGAGCGAGTCTTTCTCAAAACGTTCCCCGGCGCCGAGACCGCCAATCTCGACGCGCTCCCGGCGGAACGCGCCTTCTGGTTCGTCGGCGACGACGACGTTCCGATCCTCCGCGACCGCAAGACGCGCGCGCCCGTCTTCGTCCGACTCCCCAACGGCGTCTATTGGTTCGCGCTCTCCCCCGACCCGCGCCTCGGCGCGCTCGCCGCCGCGCCCGCGTTCCCCGCGCTCGTCGAAGCGACGACCCGCTATCCGCTGAAAGCGGCGCAAACGTCGAAATCGCGGAAGTTCGAAGGGCGCGCTCTTTTGCGAATCGCGACGCGTTCCGCGCTCTGGCTCGTTCTTTTCGTCGCGACGCTCGTCGAACTCGCGCCGCCGCGCAGAAGAGCGCGGACCTAGAGTCTTCGCCAGTCCGCGCTTATGCGTTAGTTCGCGCCCAGAGGCGAACACCCGGATGCAACGCCGGCGCGTTGCAGCTGGCCGCTTTCCGAACACACGACGCTATGTGTTATTCGAATTAGGCGTCGCCGCCAACGAGCGGCGACCTGTAGTCTTCGCCAGTCCGCGCTTATGCGTAAGTCCGCGCCCGGAGGCGAATACCCGGATGCAACGCCGGCGCGTTGCAGTTGGCGGGCGTTGAAAGAAGCGCGCGACGCTTTATAATGGGAGCCGAACGCCGCGAGTATTTTCTCGCGGGCGCCCGAACTCGACCGCGCGCGGTCGTCTCTCCTCGACGTCAACGAAACGGCGGAATCATGTACAATAAAGAAGAACTGAAGAAAATCATCCTTGAACGTTCCCTTAAGTTCGGCGAGTTCATTCTCGCGTCGGGCAAGAAGGCGAGTTACTATCTCGACGGGAAGCAGACGACGCTCGACGCCAAAGGGCTGACGCTCGTCGGCGAAGGAATCCTCGAACTGCTCCTCGCCGACGGCAAGCTTCCGGACGCGGTCGGCGGCATGTCGATCGGCGCGGACCCGATTACGGCGGCGATTCTGACCGTCGCGGGCATGAAGGGGCTTGAGCTGCGCGGATTCCTCGTGCGAAAAGAGAGCAAGGGGCACGGGACGAACAAGTTCGTGGAAGGTCCTGTGAAGGCGGGCGACACGGTCGTCGTCGTGGAAGACGTCGTAACGACGGGGGGCAGTTCGCTGAAGGCGATCGAACGTCTGGAAGAGGCGGGAATCAAGGTCGAGGGCGTGATTGCGATCGTCGACCGGATGGAAGGGGGCGCGGAGGCGTTCCAGTCTCGCGGCTACACGCTACGTTCGCTTCTGACAATCAAAGATTTTGGAATCGACCCGCCCAGCGCAAGCGCGCTGGACCGCAGTTAGCGCTACCGCGCTCAATTTAACGCCCCGCCTCCCGTTGGTCGGCTTGCGAATACGAGACGCTCTGCGTTTTAAAGGATTAGACGTCGCCGTCGGCAAGCGACGATCTCGGGTTTTCGCCAGTTCGCGGCCATGAACTTGTCCGCGCCATGAGGCGAATACCGGGTTCCAACGGCCGACCGCTGGCGTTGGAACGTTTAGACAGGGACAAAGACGATGGACCTCTCGTCGTTTAACATCAAGTTCAAACTCTTCGGCGTTCCGATCTGCATTCTTCCGGGGTTTTGGATTCTGTGCATTGTCTTCTCGCCGTTCATGTCGATGCGGGGAGCGGACGACCGTCCGTGGCTTTTCGGGGCGGCGGGCTGGATCGCGGCGCTTTTGGTTTCGTTTCTTGTCCACGAGTTGGGTCACGCGCTGACGGCGCGGCGTTATTTCGGGGTCGCGCCGTCGATTGCGCTGGGGATCGGACGCGCGCCTTCGGGCGCGTCGGTTTTCGGGGGCGTGACGACGTGGCGGACGGAGCCGACGCGCAGAGCGTCGCGTCTCGTACAGCCTTTCGCCGCGCCCCTCGCGCCGTTCCATGAAGAGATCGCGGAATTCCGCGCGGCCGCCGGCCTTTCCGTTGCGGCAGAGCGCGTACACCTCGATCCGCTTGACGGGCTTGTTCGGCGCGATGGCGCCGCAGACCTTCTGCCAGCCGTGG